>NZ_WOEI01000013.1 GCF_009733925.1 Streptobacillus canis
AGGTTCTTATAAAAACAATTAATTGTATCAGGTGAATCAAATGTTGTTTTTTGGGGTAATGATATAAAGAATATTTATTTAGGATTTTTGAAGATTCTTCAAGGTATAATATAGGGAGGAGTCAAAATAAAAAATCCATGTGCCTGAGACTCAAAAGCAAATTTCTTCAAATCAAAAAGGATTATTAGGTTCAAATAGAGTAGATATTACATTTAAAACAAATGAAAATTATGATGATTCAAAATTAAAAATAAGAGTTAATACAGTAGATAATAGAAATGTAAAAATAACAACTAGAGAAAAAAATTAGAAAGGTAGGAAAAAATGGGTGGAAGAGTTTGGTTTGCAACATTAAAAGAAGATATAGTAGAAGGTATAAAGAAAATTGAAGATAAAGTAGGGGGATTAAAATATATTAAAACTGGTTTTAATAATTATGAAATTTATAATAGTATTGATGAAATACCTGAATTAGATAATAAAGAAAAAAGTGATGACACATTGATGTACTTTATTGTACCAGCAATAGAAGAATTTGTTATTACAGAAAGAATAATTAGAACCGGAAAAGTATTGTATAAATTAGATGATGAAAAAAATGCCTTAATTTTATATCTAGGTGGTAAATTAAAAGATAAAAAAGTAGTATTGATTTCAGAGCTTAATACAAATACAGATAGAAAAGATAGAATGGAATTATTTAAGCAGTTAAAAAAAGTTATATTAAAAAACACTAAAATAATTGAAAAACGTGGATATTTTCATGTAGGTAAGAGTGTAATAGAAAGAAAAGATGAATATCAAGTATGTGAGTCTTATTATGCAGAAGATAGAAAAATTTGTTTTGATATATCACATTTAACTTTAGATGGTAAATAAAAGGGAGAAATATTATGTTTGAAAATATAATATTGAATTATTGCCACCAGTAAGTGATGAAGATATAGAAAAAATATATAATTTTAGAATGCCTAAGTGTTTACAAAACTTATATAAAGAAGGAATGCCTTTAAATGAATATACTATAAATTATGCAGATTTTTCTATAGAAAATATAAATAAAATAAAAGAGTATATAAAATATTATGATGAAGAATGAGATATGAATAGATTAAATTGGTCAGATAGTTTATGGGGACTAGAAGATGAAAGATATGATGGAATGGAGAGAAGATTTAATGAAGTAGAAGGATTAATACCTTTAACATATGAAGGTTATTTCATTTCACAAGTAGTAGATAGTGATAAAATACCGGTATTTCATGTAGCTTGTAGTGATGTGATAATATTAGATATATCTATTAGTAGTTTTATTAAAAGATTTTTTATAGAAAAGAAACTTATAGATGATAATAAAGAAGATGACTTATCATTTAAAAATCAAACTTTTGTAAAGTTTTGGTTAGAGATATGTTATTATTAATGAATGTTATGAAAAAACTAATAACCCTAACCCTTATTCCCTTTATTATGCAAGCCACAGAAATAGATAGAATAATATACAATGGAAAAGAAGAAAGCTTAGCTGTAAGTTTAAATAGTGATTTAAAAAGTGGTAAGTCCTTAGATGTATCAAAAATAGATGAATTAGTATCTAACTTTAAATATGTTAAAAGTAATAATATAGATGTAAAGATAGAACCATCTAATATAGAAGATAAATCAAATATAGTAATAACTAATGTAAAGAGTAATCCCTTTAAATTATCACTATCATTTGATAATCATGGAGAAGATGTTGAAGAAGGTAAATATAGATATAATATTTCTACAGGTCTTGAAGGTTTAATATTAAATGAAAAACTAGATATATCATATACTTTTGTAAGACCTATATTACCAAATAGAAAAGAAGGTAAAAGTATAGATGAACTACTTCCAGGAGAAGAACTAGAAGAAGTGAAAGATAAAAGGCGTGCAAGAAGAAATGAAAACTTAAATATTAATCTATCTTTTCCAATAATTTAATAAGTTCATATTCATATATAGATAGGAAATCATATTTAGAAGATGTATTAAATAGAAGAGATAAGATACATAATATATCTATAGGACTAAATAGTAAGATAAAAGAAGAACATAAACTATTATTAAGAATGGATAATAAGGTAGTAAATCAAAAATACACACCATCACTAACTATAGATTATGGATATAAAGATATGTTAAGTATTACAAATACTTTAGAAAATAGACAACTTGTTACAGATTTAAATTTAAATCTAAAATACAAGAAGCTTTATTCAAATATAGGATTTAATACAGACTATAAGATATTTACACCTAAAGTAAGTTTAGGAGTAAACTTTGATATATCAAGATTAAATATAGATACTTCAATAGAATACAATAAAAAATTTAGAGCATTGTTTGCTTTGAAGTTTAATATAGTAAGGTAAAATAAAAAATCTACAATAAGTAAAATTACTTTGTTGTAGATTTTTATTTTAATCATATATATTATTAATACAAAACATAAAAAAAATATATTTGAAATATGATTTATAAAAATATATAATACTTAAAAGTAAAAACTAATGAAGTTCTAATATAGTAGGAGGTTATATGAAAAAATATAAAGTAATAGCAGCAGGATTAATAGGAATAAATTTATTTGCTATGGAAGGGAAAATAGAAACTGGAATTGAAGTAGCTCCTATTTTTAGTAAAAGAATAGGAGATAATTCAAAAGACATTGAAGGGTCACCATTTAGATATGAAAGAACTAAATATACTTTAAAAGTAGCAGATTTAAATTTAGATTTTAAAAAACAGGGATTAAATTTTGGTGCAGTTTTAAAATCAAGTAGGGAAAATTCTATATTAAATGACTGGGATTATGGAGTATTATCTCTAGAAACTAATAAAAGAATGAAAAATCATGATGTAATGGCAAAACTATATGGGAGTTATCAAAGTCCTGAATTTTATGGATTAAATTCTAAAACAGAATTAACATATTATGTTGATGATTTAATATCTATAAGACAAATTAATCATGATACAGGGGTTGTTAATGATTTAGAAAGACCTGCAGAATATGTAGAAAAAATAGATAATGAAGTGAAAAGAAATGCTTTAGGGAATATGGTATTTAAAACATCTATTTCAGGAGAAGTGAAAGAAAGTAAAACAAAATTAGATACGTCAGTAGAATATAAGGCGAACCAATTTGCAAGATTTGATAAAGATGAATCATATTTTAAAACAAATTTAAAAGTTGATCAAGAATTAGGTAAATTAAACTTAGGGTTTTCTCACAATTTAAATTATGATTTACATTTTGGATCTAAACCATTTAATACATTTACTACAGATTTAACTGTTTATCCAGATTTTATGGCAGGAAATTATGTAGATAGATTAATACAGGATACAAATGCTTCAATTAGTTATGATTTAGATGGATATAAATTAGGAAGTAAATTGAAGGTAGAAACAGATAGCTTTTTTGTAGGTGGAGAAAATAAGACTCAAAAAGTTGATACAGTTTATGATGAAATAAAACCTAATTTAAATATTAGTGTTGAAAAAGAAATAGTGGAAGGTTTAAAAATAAAGCCTGAGTTAGTAAATACACTTGAATTTAGAACTGCAAGATATTCAAGAGTAAAAGTTAAAGACAAATGGGCTTCATATAAACCAGAATTAAATTTAGGATTAGAATATAATAAAAAATTTGGTGAAAGTAATATAGAAAATATTACAAAATTAGGGTATGGACCTAAAATGACGATTTTACCATTTATAACAAAAGGAAGTCATTTATTACATGAAACTTCATTGAATAATAAATTAAGCGGTAAATATGTGTTAAATAAAAATACAACAATAAATGGAAAATCTAATATAGATTTAAAATTATCAGTATTAAACAAAAGTTTAAAACCAGTAGATTTTAAATTTGATGTTGAAGGAGATGTAGAACATAAATTTAATGATAAATTAAGTTTAATAGCTAAAGTTTCTAATAAATTTACAATAAAATCACAAAATAAAGTACTAAATCCAGATAATTTTACAAATATATTTAATGCGAGTTTAGAAACAAAATATAAACATATAGATAAAGAAAAAGAAAAATTAAGTGTTAATTCAAAATTAAGTAATGATTTAACAGCTGTCTTTGATTATTATATAGAACCAGAAGCTAAACATGCAGGGAGAAATAGTGTAGAAATAGAGTATAAACCACAACTTGCATATTTAAGAGGAGAAAGTTTACCTACAGTACTTAGAAATTTAATTTCATTAAATAGCAATATAGAATATGAAAAAGAGTTAAAAGAAAATCTTAGATTAAAAACAGGATTAGAAATTAATACAAAATTAGATTTATTTGCACTAAGATCAATAAAAATGTATCATTATAAAAATCAAGATGCAGAATTGAAAGAAAATCAAGAAAAACCTAGATTATCAGACTATAGAAATACTATATTTAATTTAGGAGGAGCTATAGATTTAAAACCAAGCATATCTTTAGAGTATGATATATTAAAGAATTTAAAATTAAGCGCAGCTTTAGATACAACTGTTTTATTTGAAAAAAAAGTGTTTAATAAAATAGTTGATAATAAAAGACCAGATGACGGATTATATGGTCCAATAGATAAAAAAATTGAGTTTAAAAAGTTAGTACCTAATGTAAGTTTAGGATTAAGTTATACTTGGTAGAAAGGTTGGAAAAATTTATGAATATATATAAAAGGTTAGCGGTAGTTACATTAGGGGTATCAGCTCTTTTAAGTTGTAGCAGTATTCAAAAAGAAAATATTGGAAAACAAGATTCAGTGTTAGAATTTAGTTTTACAGATAAACAAATATCAAAAGAATCAAAAGATAAATTAGATAGTATTATAGAAAATAAAGAATTAAATATATTAGATTACTATGATGCTAATAACTTTAAATTTAATGGAAGTTATCTATATCAAGGAGAAACATTACATTTAAATAAAAAGATAGCGCAAAATGTAATAGTAGAAAGTGTCAAAGCTAAAAATCCAGTAATAGTTATTGATGAAAATGATAAAAGATATTCTAAATATACTGAAAATATAGATGGTAAAATTAAAGTTGAAAATATAGAAAATAATAAAAAAAGAATAACTTTTTTAAATCAAAATGCAGCTTATATAACGCTTAGAGATAACAAAGGGAATACTCGTGAAATAATGTTAAATCAAAGTGTAGATATAGTTAAATCGCCAACTATAGAAAATGGTACAAGATATAGAGACCTAAAAAAAGGTTATGATAATGGAAGAATAAGTTATCAGGTGTTAACTAATAATGGTGGTTATGAAGATAAAAAATATTTAGAAGATTTAAAGAAAAACCCTTTATTAAAATATTCAGATTTAGATGATTTAGTTGGAATTAAAGGAGTAGAAATAGAGGATAGCTTAGGGAACAAAGTAACAAAAAATATAGATTTTGGAATTAAATTGTCAGATTATAAAGATAAATATGAAGAAATACTAACAGATCTTGATAAAACAACTCTTAAGTTTAGTAAAGATGGGAAGACTGTTACAGGAGGATTTAATCCTGATATAGTAGAAAAACTATCAAGATATGAAGAAAGTACAAGTAAAGGTAATTCAAGTTTAGAATTTGTAACAGAGATTCTTGATAAAGATAAAACTAAAATAGGAAAACATAAAGTTGCTAGAAAAATTTTAAGAAATGGTGTTGAAATATATAGAAAAGAAGAATTAGCATATGTAGGTTTTTATGGTACTACAGTAGCAGTAGCAGATAGTTCATTCTATAATGTTTCTCCAGAAGTTGAAGCAAGATTAATAAGAATGAGACCTAAAGGAACGGATACAAATAAAGAAAATGCAGATGATAAATTTATAGATTTAGATAGACCGCATGGAGAAGTTGTAATTGGTTCAATGATAGATGAAATAGCAACAAGCGAAAGACAATTTTTGACGAGCGCAATTAATGCAGGTGCATTAAAAGGGTTATTAGCATTGGGTGCTAAAAGAGATTTAGAATTAGTATCAGGTAATGATGATTTACTGATTAAACAAATTGAAAATCAGTATAGATTATTTTTAACAAGATCAGCAGCATTTTTAGATTCAGAACTTTTTTATGGTAGAGCAAGAACTTTTAAAGAAAAAATTGATGATTATTCTAATTTAAAAGAGGAAATAAAAAAATTACCAGAAGAAGAAAAAGTAAATAAATTAAAAGAATACTATAATCAAGCTTTAGATTTGTTAGAAGATGTAATAGCCATAGATGAGGTTTCAAAATTAGGAGCGACAGATTTACATTTTAAAGCTATAGCTATTGAAAATTCACAGGGAGGATTAGAACCTGGAATTGTTGGAAAATATTTAAATAAAATATTAGAGGATGATAAAAATGTTAAAGCTATAAATATGTCTTATGGATCAGAATATTCGTATGAAGAATATATCGCTATAAGAGATATGAGTTTAGAAGATAAGAAAAGAGCTGTGGCTGCATACAATGATCCTGATAATGCTGAGTTTAGAGTTGCTGTTCAAACTTGGCTTGCAGATAATGATTTTGGAGATATTTCTAGATATGAAGAACACTATCCAGGTGAATTAAATATACCTTCAATGCTTAACTATTTTAGAAATAAGGAGAAAATAACAGTAACAGATTATCAAAAATTATTAGATTTAAGAATGTTATCATTAAGTCAAGTACTTAAATCTGCAGCAGAATTAATAGCTTCAAATAAAGATGTATTAATGGTAAGAGCGCAAGGAAATACTTTAAATAATAGTAATTCAACAGAAGTAGATTTAATAAACTTTAATAGTGATGGAACGAAGACAAAATATTTAGATGGTAATAGAAAATATAATAATCCATTTACAAGTTTACCAAGTTATTTAAATGAAAAAGATAGAGAGAGAGCTGAAGCAGAAGGTAAAGAATATAAATATAACTATAATTATAGAAAAAATTTATTAGGAGTAATAGGACTTGCAGATAAGAGACTAACAACAGGTTCTGGAGCAACAGAAGATATATCAGAAGTATTTGGATTAAACACTTCGACAAGTGGAGGGTTATATAATAAATTAAGAGGATTTGTTCATTACCAAGACAGTTATTATCAAATGTTAAGAGAAACTTTAGAAGATATAAAAAGAAATCCTGATAAATATCCTAAAGGTTATGAAGAAGAAATTAAAGTTCAAATTGCAACAATAGATAGAAATTCTGAACTTGAAACAGAAGATATTGATGGTAGACCATTCTTAATGTCATTTACAAGAGCTGGAGCAGCAAAACTTTGGACTGTAGCTGGTGAAGGAATGGTAACATATATTAAGAAATTAACAGAGGAAGAAAAGAAATATAAGGAGAAATCAAAAGATAGAGGAGAATTAATAGAATTTGATACATTAGGTTTAAATCTATTTGAATCGGGTTCAAGTTTTTCAGCTCCAAGAATAACTGCTATAGCTGGAGAAATTGGAACTAAATTCCCTTGGATGAGTGCACAACAGATAAAACAAACTATACTAACTACCGCACTTGATGATGCACGTTTTAAAAGAAATCAAGAGGGAAATGCTGTTATTGTAGGATTATATGGTCCTGATGAAAATATAGGGTGGGGTATATCTAATAAAGAAATGGCATATAGAGGACCTGCAAGATTTGTAAGAGCACTAACTCTTGAAACAGGAGATGAAGATTTTGTTGCTAATATTCCATATGGAACGTACACTTTTGGTAATGATATAGCGGGAGCTTTAGATCCATATCTATACATGTATACAAGAAAAGCATTAACAGGAACTGAATTTTTAGCATTAAATACAACTAAAGATTTAACATTTGAAGAGATACTTGATCCTAGTTTTGATACAAATGAAAAAACGAGAAAATTAGCAGAATTATTAAAAGAAGCAAAAGTTACAAAAGCAGATTATTTTGCTAAACTATATAAAAAAGTAGATAAATATATGGATGAATTACCAGAAGATGAAAGAGAGTTATTTGTTGATGCAGGACTTGTAAAAAAAGGGAATGGGACTTTAGTTTTATCAGGATCTAATACATATACAGATCCTACTATAGTAGAAGCAGGAACTTTAATATTAAGGGGAGATTCTAAATCACCATTTGTAGTTCATAGAGATGCTAAATTAAAGTTAGATATGATTAATTTAGAAGCTATAAAAAATACATTATTAGATGATGATGAGGAAGAATATAGAGCTAAAATAGATGCAGATGTAATCAATAGAGGAGAACTTTATTCATATTCAACTGCGGATAGAATAGATGGTTCTTATACCCCACTTGATGGATCACGTACATACATAGCTGCAATTGCTAATCTTCAGGTAAATGAATTGAATTTAGATGATACATCAAGATTTAATTTTAATATATTTAGAAAAAAAGGTATGAATATATTTAAAACGCCAGAGTTAATAGATCCAGATACTAAACCTAAAAAAGATGAACTTGAAGGAATAATATCAGCAAATAATGATGAAAAAGAAGTTTTAAGTGTTTCAAAAATAGCTAAAAAGAATTTAGGGAAAGTTAAGTTAGGAACATTTGAATATACTCCATTTGTTTCATTAGAAGTATCTACAAAAGATATTGAAGACGATAGTGAAAATGTATCTTTAGTAGCTAAATTAATAAGAAAAAATAAAATAGCTCCATTAAGTTTAGGTGCAAGATTTAGAAATCGTGTAATAGATTCGTTAGAAACAGCGGTTGATAAAGAAAAGGTAAATACAGATTTAAATAACTTAGACTGGATGAGTGAAAATGAGTTAAATGGAGAGATATTAGCAAATTCACAATTATTAGGTTATAAGTTATTAGAAAAGAAAAATAAAACTTTAAAAGAAAGATTGGAATTAAAAGGGAAAGAGAAAAAAATCAGTATATTTACAGATAGTATAAATGAAGCTCAATTTAAATTTAATAAAGAGAAAGATAAATTTATTATCTCTAATGGATTTATTTTAGGAGGATATTATACAAGTAAGTATAATGTTACAGGATTAAGCTTAAATTATTCAAATTCTGTATTATTTGATTATAAATTAGGGTTAGAAGAAAATAAAGATCCAATAAGAACGGATTTAAGTGAAGAAGAGAGAAAAATTGAGTTAGAAAAAAGAAAAGTTGAAGAGTTAAGTGGTAATGTTTATGGGAATAATGTTGGGTTAAGTATATATAACAAATTTGACTATAATAAAGGATATTTAACTAGTTTATTTAATATAGATTATCTAACTAAGAATACAGTAAGAAAAATAGAATCAAGAGATGTTAAAAATTATGAATCAAGCGATATAATTTTAAATGCAAATCTTGAAGGAGGATATAAGTTTAAATTACTAAATGATAAATTAGATGTAGAGCCATTTGTATCAACAGATCTTATAACTTATATTAAAGGAAGCTTTAATGAAAATAGAGAATTTGGATATAGTTCTGATAGTGAAACATTCTTTAAAGCAAATACAACACTTGGAGCAAGAGTGAGAGGATATATAAATGAAAAAGGAAGCATAGGAGCTAATATATCATATACAAAATACTTAACTGATACATTACTGAAATCTAAGGTAGAATTAAAAGAATATGAATTTAAAGATACTGCAAAAGGTCTAAAATTAGATGATAATGTATTTAACTATGGAATAGATGGAAGATATAATATAAATGATAAATTTGAATTAAAAGTATCTTATCAAGGACGTAATCTAAGAAGCCATGGAATAAGTTTAGGAATAAGGGCAGAGTGGTAGAATGAAAAAATTATTAATATTAAGTTGTATAGTAAGTTTACTGGGGTATAGTAAAAATATCCCAGTAAATATAGGAGTTAATTTAAGCAATGGTTATGAAAGAATAAATGTAAGTAAAAATGATTTAAAAGTAGCTGGGCTTGAAAGTATAAGTGAAGGAGAGTTTAATCAAGATGGCTTATTCACTACATTAGGTTTGGATATTAAATATCCAATAAATTTAGAGAAGTTAAATATAAGTGTAGGTGGAGGTTTAGACATTTATGTAGAAAATAATCTGAGTTCTAAATCACTAGAAGCTAAGCAAATAAAACTACCTAAAGATTTAGAATTATTAAATACTTTTTTTACTGAAAAAGAAGATGAAATAGAAAAAGAAGAAGAAAAAATTCAAACATATAGACAAGCTAAAGTAATAGCAACAAATGTTGCAAATTCTTATGATATATTGAATAAAGAATTAACTAGAGAAAATATTAGGAATCAAAATAAATTAAAAAAAATAAAAGAAGCAATAGCGACTTTAGTTGGTAAAACTCCTCAAGAAGCTCACGAAGAATATAAACAAAAATCAGAAGAGGCTTTTAAAAGAGCAGATACTTTTAAAGATGAAGAAAATAAATTGAGTGTTAAAATCATTGAACTTGTTGGTAAACTTTTAATAGAGGAAAATGAAGAAAAACAAAATGAATTATCAGAACAGATTAAAGATGCAGAAGCTAGGAAAGCTGAGGCACATGATGGTTGGGTAAATGCTTTACGTGAAAGAAGAGAAAATGATGAAAAAGCAGAATTATTTGATAAGACAGATGAAAAAATTGCTAAATTAGAGAAGCAAATACAAGAAAATGTTAAGAAAAAGCATGAATATTCTGTTGAAGAAGGTAAATATAATGCTAAAAAAGTTGAATATAGAAGATTGGAAAATTCTTCTCTTGATAGAAAAACAGAATTAATTAATGAAATTTTAGAAAAAAGTAAAGAACTATATTCTGAGGATATGGACGAACTTTTAACTAAGAAAGTAAAAGAAGATATAAAAGAAAACGAAATATATGATAAAGATATTAAGACAGAAGAAGAAATTGATAATGAGGTTGAAACAAAATATAGAGAATTGATATCAGAAGATTTAAAAAGTAGAAAAGATGATCAGTTCTTATATCTAACAGAAGAAGAAGCAAAAGAATTTATTGCTAAAAGAAATGAGGAATATCCTTTAGATATTAATTATGATGCTAAAGTTAGATACAATGAGTTAATAAATAAACAAGTAAACTTTGGTGGAAGTATTTACGGATTATTTGAAGTAAATAAAGAAATGTTATCAGATTTTTCTGTTTTTGGTAATTTGAGGGCAGGATTAAGATTAAATAATAACCCATTATATTTTATTGCAAATACTTTTGAAAGTGAAAAAGTAGAGGTTGATGGAATTGCCTATATTAAACCTGAAGGATTATCGCCAGTTAAATTAAAAGGATTTGTTCAAATTGGTGCAGGAATTAAATATAAAGGATTTACAACAGAAATTTATGGAGGATATAACCATGGAATTGCTGGACTTAGAATAGGATATGAATTTTAATTAAATTATAAAGATGGGTGTTTTTCTTTATTTAATAGGAGACATCCATTTTGTTTTAATCTAGAAAAAAATGTATACTTCACTATTATTTTAAATTATAAATTGATAAAATTAGAAAGGAATGTTGAAATAATATTGAAGAAAAGAATGCACTTTATTATTTTCAAAAAATTAAACATTGAAATAAGAATAAAAAGATAATATAGGAGGAGAATAAAAGATGAATGAGATAGAAAAATTAAAAGAAAATATAAAAGAAACTTTAGACTTGATTGAAGAAACTGAAAAAGAAAGTGAACAATTAGAAGAAATGTTAAAAGAATTGAAAGATAAATTAATAAAGAAAAAAGAAGAAATAATAAATAATAAATGGTGATATATTGATATGTACTCTCTTTACTGGGAAATAAGTAAGGAGAGTATTTTTGTGTTAAAATTTAAAGCTAAAAAGTATGTTAAAAATATGGATATAATGGGATTTGGAAAGAAAAAGGTACATATTGTTATTTTTATAAAATGAGGTATAATTAAAGTAATAGGAAGGTGATAATATGATATCAATTAAAAATTTAGTAAAAAAATATGACGAAAAAATAGTGCTTGATGATTTAAACTTAGAAGTTAAATCCGGAGAAATATTTGGTTTGTTAGGGCATAATGGTGCAGGTAAATCCACAACAATTAAGTCTATAGTGAGTATAGTAAATCCAGAAGAAGGAGAGATATATATAGATGAGTTAAGCTTAAAAGAATATAGAAATGATATTAAAAAGAAGATATCATATGTAACAGATAGTCCTAATATATTTTTAAAGTTACCTGTAATGTCCTATCTTCAATTTATTGGTAATATATATGAAGTAGAAAATAATCTGCTTGAAGAAAGAATAGATAAGTATAAGAAAATATTTAGAATGGATGATGCTATGTATAATATTATAGAAGAACTATCATATGGTATGAGACAAAAAGTATTTTTAATAGGAAGTTTAATAACAGATAGTGATATATGGATACTTGATGAACCTATGACAGGGCTTGATCCTGAAGCAGCATTTAATCTTAAAGAAATAATGAAAGAAAGAAAAAAACAAGGAAAAACAATAATATTTTCTACTCATGTTTTAGAGGTAGCAGAAAATATTTGTGATAGAGTAGGAATATTGAATAAAGGGAAATTGATATTTATTGGAAGTATGGATGAATTAAAAGCCTTAGATTATGGAGAAAATTTAGAGGAAATTTATCTAAATTTAAGTAAAAGATAGGTGATAGTTATGTTAAAAGAATTATTAAAAATTAATTTATTTTATGCTAATCCAATATTTACAAGAGGTGTAATAAAGAAATATAAAAGTGATAAAAATCTATACAAAAAAATAATTTTTAGGGGATATATCTTTCCTATAATTTTATTTTTATTACTTTTTACTATTATGGTTGTAGATACAGATTTTAAAAATAATCCGTATTTTTTTGATTTTTTATTATTATTTTTTATATTGACATCTTTATTTCAAACATTTATTAATATGTATAATGTAATGGTAAAAAATGGAGAAAATGAAATATATAAAAGTTTACCATTAAAGGAAAAGGAAATATATTTTTCAAGAATAATTATATTAATACCACTGTTATTACAATTTTTATTACCAATATTAAGTGTATTTTTTGTATTTTATTTTCAAAATGAATTTAATATAATATATAATATTGTGTTTTCTATATTAAATTTTATATCTTTATTTATATTAATACTTTCAATATTTTCATTTATGATTATATATATAAAAAAAATAGGATTAAGTGATAAGATGATTAATATTTTAAATATATTTTTTATGTTAGTTGGAACAGTATTTACTATAGGACTTTTAAAAATGACGGAGGTTAAAGTTGTAGTAGAAAATAAGGTGTATGGACCACTATCGAGTATAGATTTAAATACAATAATTAATATATCATTCATATTAATTGCAATAATTATATCATATCAATTATTTAACTTAAGTTACAATAAATATAGTTTAAGTTATAATATTGAATTAAAATCTAAGATAGTTAATAAAAAAAATAGTAAAATGAACATAAGAAAATATATATTTAATCAAATAAAAGATGCGACATTAATTTATCAAAGTGTAGCAACACCAATAGCTATGTCTATATTATTTTTTGCATCTTTACTTGTTGATTATAAAAAATTTTATTTTATTAAAGATTATCCTTTTATCTTATCTTTAATAATAGGGATATATTTTTCATTTGTATTTACAGCTTATCCAAGTAGTTTATCATTAATATCTTTATCAATAGAAAAGGAAAACTTTAATTTTATTAAATCATTGCCAATAAACTTTAGACAATTTATATTAAATAAAGTCTTAGTAACGACTTTAATATTTATTATTCCAAATACTTTGATATTTTTAATAATATCTTTAGTATATGGCATTTTAATGAAATATGTGTTATTAGAAACAATAATATTTACAATATTGTGTTATTCAAAATCTATAAATAATGTTATATATGATTATGAAAATATTAATCTTTTATGGAATAATTTAACAGAGTTAACTGAAAGAGGAGGAAAATTTTATTTGGTCTTAAAATTAACACTTATGATATTTGTTATTCCAATAATTGTAACACCATTAATTATTTATGAATATTATCAACTTCAAGGAAATTTTATATATTATATATATCTATTTTTAATAGTAGTATATTTATCATTTAAAATGGTAAAATTTGATAAATTTTGTGAAAAATATAAAATTTAAAAATTTTTTGATATTTTAATAAAGATTATATGGAAGATGTATATGATGAAATTTTAAATTAATAAAGAGGTGAAATATGAATGTTGGACTAATTTCAGTAGGTACAGAAATAATAATAGGAGATATATTAAATACTAATGTACACTATCTTTCACAAGAACTTGCAAAATTTGGGATTAATGTATATTTACATACATCTGTAGGAGATAATGTAGGTAGATTAACTAAGGTAATAGATGATAATTTTAAGATGGTAGATACATTAATACTAACAGGAGGATTAGGGCCTACTGATGATGATATTACTAAAGAAGTAGCAGCTAAATATTTAGATATAGAATTAAAATTATCAAAAAAAGAATGGGAAAGAATAAGAGAATATGGAGAAAAATATTCTCCTACTAGTGAAGCTACTAAAAATAACATTAAGCAAGCAATGTTACCTGTTAATTCAATAATATTACCAAATATTGTTGGAACTGCACCAGGTGCAATAATGGAAAGAGAAGGGAAAAGAATAATTATACTTCCAGGACCACCAGGTGAGATGAAATCTATGTATCAAAATGCTTTAAAACCATATCTTAAACAATACTCAGATAAGAAGATAATATCTAAATATATTAGAATATATGGAATAGGTGAATCAGCTCTTGAAGATAGACTTGATGATTTAATGAAGGCACAAGATGAAGTAACTATAGCTCTTTATGCTAAAAGTGGAGAGGTATTAATAAGGGTAACAACTTCAACTAAGAGTATGAATGAAATTGATGAAATTATAGAAAAAATTAAAGAAAAATGTGGAGAATATATCTATTTAATAGGGGATGAAGATATATCTGAAAGTCAAAGTGAACTTCCGAATGTTGTAAGTGATAAACTTAAAAAATATAAAAGTTTAGAGATATTTGAAACTGGTACTTTTGGACTTTTAACACAAACTTTAACTAAGACAAAAAATGTATCAAAAATATTAAAACAATCAAAAATAATATTAAATCCTAAAGAAACTGTAGAAGAATTATTAGAAAACATGAAAGAAGAAGTTAACATAGTAGTTAAATCAGATGCTGATATTCATGATAATAAGTTGACAGATGATGTTAGGGGGATTATAGGAATAAAAATAAAAGGAAAGACTCAAATTTCAAATTTTCACTTTAAAGGGGTAAAAGATAGAGTAATAATAAGGGTAGTATCTGAGGTGTTAGATAAATTAAATAAAAATTTAAAAAGAGATATTTATAGTAAATTTCCTAATTTAAAAGACTAAATATTATTAAGCATAATTAAAACAGAGGAGTAATCTTCTGTTTTTTGTTGCAAATTATTTCATATTTTTGTGAAAAAATCTAAATCTTGTTAAAAATTTTTTTTAAGATATACTTATAATAGAAGGAGATAAGATGATAGGAGATAGAAACTTTAAAATATTAGAATTACTTAAACAAGGTAAGAATAATATAGTAGAATTAGCAACTAGCTTAGAAATAAGTGAAAGAATGTTAAGATATGATATAGAAATATTAAATCAAGTTTTTAAATATTATACTTCTTTAGAAATAATAGATATAAAAAATGCAAACTTAACTTTATTAATTGAAAATTATGAAGAAAAACTATCATTAATACCTTTTAAAGAATATGTATTTAATACATATGAGAGACAAACATATATAATTTTAGATATTTTTTTAGAAAATAATAAATTTAAATTACAAGATCTTGTAGATAAATATGATATTAGTAAATCAACTTTAAGAACTGTAATAAAAGATATTAATTTAGAAATAGAAAAATATAATTTGAAGATAGAAATAGATTCAAATAAAGGATATATGATTACAGGTAAGGAATCAAAGATAAGATTTTATTTAATTAATAAATTAAGAAGTTTAAAAAATAACAAATTTAATATATATTTTTTTGGAGAATTAAGAAAGAAACTTCTTGAATATTCGAAAGTAATAAATTTAGATAAGGCTAAAGAATTAGTAAGAGATTTTACTGAAGATATTAAATTAACGGATGAAGCTTTTGATATAGTATCATATTATATATTTATTAGTGGAAATCGAAATATTGATAATAATAGATTGATAGAATCTGAAGTAGATAATAAAAGTTTTATACAAAAAACGGAAGAATATAAAAAAATATCAAAACATTTTATGAATGAGCACTTGAATGAGCTTGATATGATGATGTTAACAGATCTTTATTTAGGATTATATAACTACAATGAAGAACAATCCTTCTATATAAATTGGATAGAAATAGAAGATATAGTAAATGATATAATTAATAACTTAAATGAAAATTTTGATAGAGATTTTAGTAAAGATAAAATTTTTAGAGAGGAATTAATACATCATATAAAACCAGCTATATATAGAATGAAAAAGAAGATAACACTTGGAGAAAGCATTAGTTCAGAAGTTAAAGAAGAGTATGGTGAAATTTATGAAAAAACAGAAAAATCTTTAAAGGGTAAATGGGATTCTGAAGAAATCTCTTTTATAACTATTATGGTTAAAAGGGCCTTAGATAGAATGAATAAAAATATAAAAAAAGAGCTAGTTAAGATATTAGTTGTATGTGGACTTGGTTATTCAAGTTCTAAACTTATAGTTGAAAATTTAGAAGAAAATTTTGATGTCGATATTATAGATGTTATACCGTATAATCAATTGAGAGCATATGAAAATATAGATGAAGTTGATCTAATAGTTACAACTCTTGATATATTAAGTGAAAGAAATGAAATAATTAAAGTTAATGCAATATTTAAAAGTGAAGATATAGAAAAACTTGAAAAATATGGATTACCTAGGAGAAATATTAAAATTTCTGAAACAAAATTATTAGAATTTATTAAGCAAAATATAGGAAAATCAGATATTGAAATAAAAGAAAATATAAAAAAAGAATTTGAGCCTTGGATATATTTTGATATAGAAGAAAAAAAGGTTAAAAGAATTTATGATTTTTTAACACCAGAAAATATTAAACTGAATGTTAATTCAGAAAATATAGATGAAGCATTGAAGGTTGCAGTTGATTTGATGTTAGAAAATGGTATAGCTAATAAAGAATATTACCATAATTTAAAAAAACAAATTGATAAATATGGTAAATATATTCAAGTTGGAGACATGACTATACTTCCACATGGAGAACTGAATAAAGATGTTAAAAAAACAGGATTTATTTTACTAACTCTAAAAAATGAAATAGATTTTTATGGAGAAAAGGTAAAGATAATAATAGTACTTGCATCTAAAAATAAGGATGAACATTTAGATGCTATACTTGATTTAAACAAATGTTTAAGAAAATATAATTTTGAAAAAAATTTATTAGAAATAAAAAACAAAAAAGAAATACCTCTTTTTTTGAAAAATATTTTGAAAGGAAAAAAATAGTATGAAAATAGTAGAAAAAGAGCATATCATCATTAATTCTGGAGAAGTAAATAAAGAAAAAATTATAGAGAAAATGATAGCGGTACTTGGGTTAGATGAAGAAAAAAATTTAAAGATAAAAGAAGAAGTAATGAATAGAGAAAAAATAGACAATACTGTACTTGGGTTTGGTTTTGCTGTTCCACATAGTAAGAGCAAACATATAAATGAGGCTAGTGTAATATATTTAAAATTAGTTAATCCTTTAGTTTGGGCAGAAGATGAAGAAGAAGTTAATCATGTATTTATGATACTTGTTCCTGAAAGTAATTCTGAAAAACATATAGATATATTAAAAGATATATCATCAAAAATAATTAATTCTGAATTTAGAAAAAATTTAAATGAATTAGAAGATAAATTAGAAATAGAAAAAATAATAAATAGTTAGGAAGTGTTAAATTATGAAAAAAGTAGTAGCAGTTTGTGCATGTCCTATGGGGCTTGCTCATACATTTATGGCTGCAGAATCATTACAAAAAGCAGCAGAAGAGTTAGACATTGAAATTAAAATTGAAACTCAAGGAGCAGATGGTATTCAAAATGAATTGACATCAAAAGATATTAAAGAGGCAGATGCTATAATACACGCTATAGCAATAACACCTCAAGGTATAGAAAGATTTGAAGATTATGAAGTTTATGAAGTTTCTTTAAAAGAAGCTATTAGAGAAGCAAAAGAAATTTTACAGGAAGTTTTTGAATAAAAAATTAGGAGGATAAATATGGAAGTTAAAAAAAGAAGAAGAGAAGTTTCAGGATTACAAAGCTTTTATAAGCATATTATGACAGGTATTTCATACATGATACCTATATTAATAATGGGAGGATTAATAGGAGCATTTTCTCAAGTTATTCCTTATGTATTATTTAAAATAGACCCAAGTGTTAATATTTTAGGAGCTATTAATTCAGGAGAATTTTCAGGGTTTAGCTTACAATTATTAAAACTTGCACATTTAATGGAAAGTTTTGGATTTACATTATTTGGATTTGCAATTCCAATGTTTGCAGCATTTGTTGCTAATTCTATAGGAGGAAAAACTGCTTTAGCTGCTGGATTTATTGGAGGATATATTGCAAATAAACCTATATCTATTATTAAAATGGTTGATGGTGGAGTTTATGATAAAGTAGCTCCAGTTCCAAGTGGATTCTTTGGTGCAATTATCATAGGTATATTTGTTGGATATTTTGTTAAATGGTTAAATCAAAATATTAAATTATCTGAAAAATGGTTAGCTTTTAAAACTACATTCTTAATTCCATTACTTGCAGCACTTGCTTGTATGATAGCTATGATATTTATAGTTACTCCAATAGGTGGATGGTTAAATATTCAAATTAGAAGTTTACTTGAAGCAGCAGGAAAACAAGGGGAATATGTATATGCATTAATTCTTTCAGCTGCTACTGCATTTGACTTAGGAGGACCAGTTAATAAAGCTGCAGGGTTTGTTGCCTTAGGATTTACAACAGAAAAAATCTTACCATTAACAGCTAGAAATATAGCTATAGTAGTTCCATCAATTGGATTAGGATTATCTACATTAATAGATAGAAAATTAGTTGGTAGAAGAGTATATAACAAAGAATTTTATAATGCAGGTAAAACTTCAATGTTCTTAGCATTTATGGGAATTTCAGAAGGTGCTATACCATTTGCATTAGAGAATCCAGTGTTTGTTGTACCTTTATATGTAATTTCAGCAGTAATAGGATCAATGACAGCAGTAGTTTTAGGTGCGGTTCAATGGTTCCCTGAATCAGCAATTTGGGCATGGCCACTTGTAAGTAATTTACCAAGCTATATGTTAGGTATTGCAGTAGGATCAATAATAATAGCTGTAGTAAATGTATTTTATAGAAACCACAAAATTAAAAAAGGTGAATTAGAAGTAGACGAGGATTAATATGAAATATAATTTTGATAAAAAGGTAGATACCAAGTTTGACTTAAGAAGAAAATGGGATAGAGAATTAATAGAAAAAAAATTTAATGTTAAGTTACCGGAGGAAATAATACCCCTATGGATAGCTGATATGGATTTTGAATTGCCGGATTTATTAAAAGAAGTATTGAATAATTATATTAGTAAGGGAAGTTTGGGATATACTTCCCTTACTTCTAGTTTTTATGAATCTATAATAAATTGGCAAAAAAGAAGACATAATATTACAGTTAAAAAAGAGTGTATAAATATAGGATATGGTACAGTATCGACACTACATTTATTAAATAAAACATATTTAGAAAAAGGAGAATATGTATTAATTAATACACCAACTTATGATCCTTTCTATAACTCAGCAATTAATAGTGGAAATAAGGTTGTTTTTTCGCAACTAAAAGAAATAGACAGTAGATATTATTTAGATTATGAAGATATAGAAGAAAAAATGAAAATATATAAACCAAAGATGTATATTTTCTGTAATCCACATAATCCATCAGGTAGAATGTGGACTAAAGAAGAGATAGAAAAAGTTGCGAAAATTTGTAAACAATATGCTTGTATATTAGTATCTGATGAGGTTCATTCAGAAATGACTTTTGGGAAAAAACATAATTCAGCATTAAATATTGATGAAAAATATTTAGATAATTTAATTTTACTTACATCTCCAAATAAGGCATTTAATTTAGGAGGTCTTAAAACTTCATATAGTATAATACCTAATCATATATTAAGAGAAAAATTTGAGAAGAAAATGAAAGAAAATTCAGTTACTTCACCTAATATTTTAGGTTTGGTTTCTATTATAAATGCATATAATTTATGTGAAGAATGGTTAGATGAGTTAAATAAATATATTTATGATAATTATTTGTATGTTAAAGAGCACTTAGAGGGAAAATATGAGATATTTCCACTTGAATCATCATATCTTTTATGGGTTAAAGTAGGAGATGGACAGGAATTAACTGATAGACTTGCAAAAAAAGGAGTATTAGTTGAAACAGGATTAGATTTTGTTGATGCAGGAAAAGAATTTATTAGAATAAATTTAGGTATTCCAAGAAATTATTTAATTAAAGCTATGGAAATATTTAAAGAAGAGATGAAATAATATGGAATTGTTAGAAAAGTTATCTAATTCAGATGCTATTGCTTCAAATGAAAAAGAAATTAGAGATATTTGTTTAAGAGAATTAAAAGAAGAATATTTTATGGATAATCTAGGTTCACTAATCTTTAAAAAAGGAAATGGTGGAATTAAAATTTTAATAGCTGCTCATATGGACGAAGTTGGATATATGGTATCTGAAATAGAACCTAAGATTAAGGTTATTCCTATAGGTAATGTTGCTAAAGTAGATGCAGATGTTAAAGTAACCACAAGAGATAATAAAAAGATAAAAGCTAAATTAAATCATGAAACTTTAGAGTTAGAGTTAGATGATAAAGAAAATATATTTTATGGAGATATGGTAACTTTTGATACTGAATTTAAAGAGCTAGAAGAAAATATGATAGAAGGTAAATCGCTAGATGATAGAATAGGAATTTATGCAGCCGTAGAAATATTTAAAAATTATGATGGAGAGAATACACTTTATCTTGCGTTAACTAGTAGTGAAGAAGTTGGAACAAGAGGTGCAAAAACAACAGCTGATTTAATAAAACCAGATATAGCATTTGTAATTGATGTGGTAAGTAGTAAAGATGGAAGAAGAACTTTAGGTAAAGGTCCTCTTATAGAATTCTATGACAAGAATTTTATACCAAGAAAAGGGATGATAGAATTAATGCAACAAACATTTGAAGAATGTAATCTTTCGTATCAAATGGACTATATGAGAAATGGTGGAACAGATGCAACGAGTATACATTTAACACAAAATGGAATACTGACTTTAGTAACATGCATTCCAATAATAGATTGTCATTATCCTAAATCAAAAGCCAATATAAATGACATAAAAACTTTGATAAAAGGTTATGGTGAAGTTTTAAAGAAAGTAGATGAACAACAAATCCAGAAGATTTTAATAACATGAAGAAAGAATCACGTAAGTGGTTCTTTTTTTGTGGAAAAATAAATATATTATAAATTGAAAGAAAATATTAAAACTTTTGCAATAGATTTTAGTGTGACCAAAAAATGAAACAATGTTTATATAACTTAACAACATAGCATCTGTAGGCTCATATGGTTTAAATAATATAGTTTATTCAAAATTTATTGAAAGTAGATGGAATGAGATAATAGAGGAGAAGTAACTCTAATTAAAGGGGTAGGATTGATATGGATTTATCAAAATATATTGGAGAAATAACGTTTTATGATAAAAAGATAATGCTTGAAGAAAAGAAAAGTAAGAGTTAGCTAAAATCAATTAGTCCTTTTGCTAATACAAAAGGTGGAAAACTTTTATTTGGTATAGCTGATAATGACGAGTTAATAGGTTTAAAAAATGCTAAAAAAGATGCTGAGAATATAGGTGAAATAATAAAAACTAAACTATATCCTATTCCTAGAATAGAACTTAAGATTATAGATATTAATAGTAAAAATAATAATTGTACTTACAATTTTTGAAGGTAATGAAACACCATATTATTTAATAGAGAATGGAAGTAGAGTTGCATATGTTAGGATAGGAAATGAAAGCGTGATATCAAATGGAACACAACTTAAAAAATTAGTGTTGAAAGGCCTTAATAGAACTTATGATAGTTTATCAACAAATATAAGAAAGGATAGAGCATCTTTTACCAAATTAAAAGCAATTTATTATCAAAAAACACTAAAAGATTAGTATTCCAATCAAGAATATTTTGTAAAAGATGGAATGGATTAGATAAAACAAATGGAAGTCTTGAGGCTTTAGATGATAGAGAATTTGAAGGTGGACTTCTTTTTTTAATGCAAAGTGGATAAGGATTTTATTAAGAAAAATTCTACAAATATACCACTTGATGAAGTAAAAAGATAGCTGAAAATTTAGAATAAGTGCTATTTGATAAGATACTTGTAGGTTTTGAAGAATTATTCCATACTAATTGGTTTTGTAATATATAAACATTTATTCTAAAATGTATTAGAGGCTATTGAAATTAAAATATTAATACAAATAAGGGAACATTATCTAGGATTGTTTGATAAATTTGCAGAAGCAGAGGTAACATATTAATTAAATTAAAAATGTTCAAAAAAGTATAGAACAAAAAAATCTAAAAATTGTTCCTTGTTGATATATAGATTTAGATATATGATATAAATAAATATCACAAGGAGGGTCAAATGATGGCAGAAGAGAGTATAGATAGAATAAGAGAAAAAATAGTAATAGTTGAAGAAAAAAAGAGAAAACTTAGTTTTGAAATAGTAACACAATTTAATGATTTAATAAAAAGGATAAATTCAGAGGCAAATCAAAATATAGATAAATTTGTTGATATGAATATAGAAAATATTGAAGTAGAAAAAGAATGGGGAAAGGTAATTAAAAAGATAGATGAAAAGTTCTTAAAAATATTTATTAACATTTGCTTTTACTACAAAAGAGAGATTAGAGATAGTTTAGACTTTCATATTGAAACAACTTTCTTTAATATTTCAGAAAAACCTGTTCTAAAAAATACAAATATATATAACTATAAAAAAGATTATAAGAGATTTCTTTTCTTCTTTAAAATAAAACCGATGGAAATAGAAGAAGCAAAAGTAAGATTAAAAAATGATTTGTCTAATGATTTTAATGAAAAAATGAAATACTATAAAGAAGTATATTCAAAATTCACTGAAAAATACTACATATCCTCACTGGATAAGTATTTAAATGAATTGTATAAAAAGTTAAATTAAGAAGAAAAAATTAAGGATAATCTTGGAATTAAGCAAAAGTTATGTTAGTATTTAATTGATGATTTTAAAGCAAATTGAATATATAAACTAATAGTTTGAAGGAGAAAGTATTTTGAAAAAAATATTGTTGGTTTTAACTTTAATTTTATCAGTAAATGCTATAAGTGCATAATCTCAACTTTAACTTTTTGACATGAGGGTACAACCCTCAATTTAGTATCGTATAAAAATGAATTTTAATAAGAAAATGTATTATTTCAAAAAAATGGAGAATTCTAAAAAATGCTAGAATTCTCCATTATTTTTTGAACTATTTCGGAACAGCCCCTTTTTTAGTCAAGTATATTAAAATACTTTGAGTATTTAATAATAAGTTCTTTACTAATTTTACTATCAGTAATTAAATTTATTTTTTTATTCTTCATATCAAAACTAAAAAAAGATTTTTTGTCAAATTTTGAATTATCGAGTAAAATATAACTTTCTATAGAATTGTTAATCATAATTTCTTCTATTTTTCCTTCTGAAATATCAGAATAGGTAACTTTATTTTCAAAAATACCATTTGTACCGATAAAAACTTTATTAACATTTAAAATATTGGCGAAATTTTCAAATAAATAAGGTAAAATAGCTTTACTTTTTTTCTTGAAGATTCCTCCTAGAATTATTAATTCTATATTAGGTAAGTTTGCATATTTTTGAATTATAACCATAGAATTTGTAATGACAGTAACATTTTTATTTTCTATATATTCAAGAATTTTTTCTGTTGTTGTTCCAGGTCCAATATATATAATATCATTATTTGTGATAAGAGATGCTGCTTTTTTAGCTATTTCAATTTTTTCATCTTCATTTTTTTCTTTTTTTTCAAGATAATCAAATTCATTTTCAATATAACTTTTTAATTTTGCACCACCGTGTATTTTGATTAATTTCCCTTCATTAGATAGAGCTTCAAGATCTCTTCTAATAGTTATAGGAACAACATTTAATTCTTTAGAAAGCTCGTGTATAGTTACAAATTTTTTTTTAAAAATAATTTCCATAATTTTATCTTTTCTTATACTTTTCATAATGTTCTCCTATAGATATTTCTTTATTAAATATTATAACTTAATTTAAAAGAAAAAACAATTACACTATTGACTTTTCCAAAAACTTAGGTATAATATATTGAACAATAAAAAACAAAAAAGAACAAAAGGAGAACAAAATGAGAGTTTATACTCTAACATTAAACCCTGCAATAGATTTATTTGTAAAATTAAATGAATTAAAGGAAAATGTTGTAAATAGGACTTTAGAAGAAGATTATCAGGCCAACGGAAAAGCTATAAATATATCTTTTATATTAAAACAAATGGGAATAGAAAGTACTGCTATGGGATTTTTAGCAGGATTTTCAGGCGAATATATAGAAAAAGAATTAAAAGATAAAGGAATTGAAACTGATTTTATTTATGTGGATGGAGTTACTCGAATTAATGTATTTATAAATTCAGATAAGGAATATAAAATAGTTAATAGAGGGCCTGAGATAAAAAAAATAGAAGAAAATGAATTGTTAAATAAATTAAATCAAATAGAAAAGAACTCATATTTATTTGTATCAGGTTCACTTCCCCCTGGATTAAATGATGAAATATTTGTAGAAATTGCCAAAATTTGTAAAGAGAGAGAAATAAGGATAATATTTGATATAAGTTCTAAAAAATTAATAGATTGTTTAAAATATCCTGTTTATATGATAAAACCAAATGAAGAAGAATTAAAAGAAATATTTGGTATAGTAGAAATAAATGATGAAATGATAAAGAATATAAAAGAAGAAATATTTAAAAAGTATAAAAATTTAGAAAATGTTTTGTTGAGTCTTGGAGACCAAGGAGCTATTTTTATTAATAAAAATAATATAATAAAATCAAATGCATTAAAAGGAGAATTAGTTAATAGTGCATGTGCAGGAGATACATTACTTTCTGTTTTTGTTGGAAGTTTAATGCTTGGATATAATTTAGAAGAAAGTTTAAAAAGAGGAGCTGCTGGAGGATCGTTAACAGCTTTTTCAAAAGGGTTATGTGATGTGAAGGATATAGAAAAAAGAATAGATGAAATAAAAATTAAAAATATAGAATAAATTTGGAGGTTAAGATGAAAATATTAGTAGTTACGGGATGCCCTACGGGAATTGCCCATACATTTATTGCAGAGCAAAAATTTAAAAAAGTTGCTGAAGAACTAGAACTTGATGTAAAAGTTGAAACACATGGTCAAGTTGGAGTTCAAAATAGATTTACAGAAGAAGAAATTAATTCAGCACAAGGAATTATAGTTGCAGCAGATAAAGATGTTGAAGTTGGAAGATTTGTAGGTAAGCAAGTAATAGAAGTTTCTGTTTCAAAGGGAATAAAAAACGCTAAAGAACTTTTATTAGCAATTTCTGAAAATAAAGGGGAAATATTAGGAGGAGAGAAAAAAGAAACTGTAGAATTTAAGAATGAAACAGGAATTGGAAGAACGATTTATAAACACCTTATGAATGGGATTTCTCATATGTTACCATTTGTAGTTGGAGGAGGAGTGTTAATAGCTGTATCTTTCTTATTTGGAATTTTTTCTTTTGATCCAGCCAGTGATCAATATAATCCTTTTGCAGCTCTTCTTAAAAATACAGGAGGTTTAGCATTTCAAATGATGATACCTATATTATCAGGGTATATCGCAGCCTCTATTTCGGAAAGACCTGGATTGGTAGTTGGTATAGTTGGAGGATTATACGCTAATCAAAGTGGAGCAGGATTTTTGGGAGGAATAATTGCAGGATTTTTAGCTGGATATATAATAGTATTACTTAAAAAAGTATTTTCAGTTTTACCTAAATCTCTTGAAGGGACTAAGCCTATATTTCTTTACCCAGTTTTTGGTATTTTCTTAATAGGTGTGATAATGAATTTTACTATAGCGCCTATTACATATATTAATAATGTTATGATGGATTTTATTGCTTCTTTTCAAAATTCAAATCCAATAATTTTAGGAATAATAGTTGGATCTATGTGTGCATTTGATATGGGAGGTCCAGTGAATAAAGCGGCTTATGTTACAGGGACACTGTTACTTGGTCAAGGAAATTATTATTTTATGGCAGGAGTTTCAGCAGCTTGTATTACTCCACCATTAATTACAACGGTAGCAGCGTTACTTTATAAAAATAAATTTACAAAAGATCAACAAAATGCAGCTTATGTTAACTTTGTATTAGGATCTGCACATATAACAGAAGGTGCTATACCATTTGCTGCAGAAAATCCTTTAGTAGTTTTGCCGATTTTAATGTTAGGTTCTTCAATTTCGGCAATACTTAGCTATATATTTAAAGTACAAGTTCCAGCACCGCATGGTGGATTTTTAGTATTACCTCTTGTGACTAATGCATTCCTTTGGGTAGTTGCGATTGCTATAGGATCAATAATAGGAGGAGTAATATACGGTAAATTTAAAAAATAAGATTAAATTTATTAAAAAGAAGGTAAAAATGATATGTACCCAAAATTCTGGACACATATGAATTAGACTATGGAAATGGATGTTTGCCTGTACTTAACAGGAGGCATCCATTTTGTTTTAGCCTGTATTCTTTTATTATTATAATATTCTATATATTCTTTTATTGCTTTTGAAAATTCTTCAAAAGATTTATACTTGTATTCTTCACCATAATACATTTCTACTTTTAATCTAGCAAAAAAAGTTTCTATTATTGAATTATCATAACAATTTCCTTTCCTTGACATAGATTGTGTAATATTATGTTTTTTTAATTCATTTATGTAATGATTATGCTGATAATGCCACCCTTGATCTGAATGAAATATCAATTTTTTAATATGAGGAAATTTTTTAGATGCTTTCTTAAGCATTGTAGATACTAATTCTAAATTAGGACTCAATGAAATATGATATGATATTATTTCATTATTATACATATCTAGTATTGGAGAAAAGTAACATTTACCCCATTTAAATGAAAATTCAGATATATCTGTACTCCATTTTTGTAATGGTGCTGTTGCATTAAAATCTCTATTAATTATATTTTTTGCAACCTTCCCTATCTCTCCTTTATATGAACGATATTTACTCTTAGGTCTTCTAGCCAATAATCCCATTTTATTCATTAATCTTTGGACTCTTTTATGGTTAATCTTATATCCTAAATTCAATAATTCTCTATGTACTCTACGTACTCCATATCTACATTTATGCTCTTCAAATATTTTTTTAATCAATATCATTATCTCTTTATTACGTTCTTCTACTACATCTATTTTACTGATTTCATAATAGTATGTAGATTTTGACATACAAGTAGCTTTCAATAAATATTTTAGCTTATATCCTTTTTCACGAAGCTCTTTAACTATTCCTGCTTTTTCGCCTTGAGTAAGTTTGCTTCCTTTTCTTTTCTCAAGGCCATCATTTTTTTTATTACAGCCTGCTCTGTTCTTAAATATTCATTTTCTTCTCTTAATCTAATTAATTCTTCATATTCAGATTCATTTAATTGTCTTGGTTTATTCTCTTCTATATCTTTTATTTTCTTTTTCATGGGTGGACGACCTTTCTTTTTCTCTATAAGTCCATTATACCCATAATTTTGATAATTGTACACCCATTTAGATATTATAGAAGGGTTAATTCCTTCAATAATACTGATAGAATTAATAGAATTAGCAGCTAAATATTTATTTACAATAACTAATTTTTCATCGGCTGACCATTTTTTCCAAGATTGTTTAGGTTTAAGTATGTCAATTCCGTGATGATCTGCAAGTAATACCCAATGTCTAATTTTATCTCTAAATCTTTTTGTTCGTAAACCATCTGGTGTTTCTGGATAAATTCCTTTTTTGTACATTTCAACACATTTCTTTTTAAATTCAAAACTGTAACGCATAAAAATACCCTCCTTACTGGTTTGTCCAGTAAAGAGGGTACATATCAAAAACCTTCTTTTTATTTTATAAGTATCTTGACTTTTTAAAAAATCGAGGTATTATTTACTATAAATCGTAATCGTTTACGATAATGACTTTAGGAGGAGATTAACTTGAATAAAGCATTAGTGGTAGGAAGTTTAAATATGGATATTACAGCAAAAGTAGAAAAATTACCTAAATTAGGTGAGACAATTATGGGATATGATTGTTATAAAAGTTGTGGAGGTAAGGGGGCAAATCAAGCAGTAGCATTATCAAAGTTAGATATGAATACTAAAATGATAGGATGTGTTGGTTTTGATAGTGATGGGGATGAATTAATTGAAAATTTAATTAAGAATAAAGTAGAACCAATAATTATAAAAAGTAATAAAGTTACTGGAAAAGCTATAATTACAGTAGATAATAATGGTGATAATAATATAATAGTAATTCCAGGTGCTAACTTTGAAATAAAAAAAGATGATATAGATGAAAAAATAGATTTTATTAAAGAAACAGATATAGTTATTTTACAAAATGAAATACCTATTGATGTTACAAATTACGTATTAAAAAAAGCAAAAGAAAATAATAAAAAAACAATTTTTAATCCTGCGCCAGCAGTAAAATTATCTAATGAAATTTTTAAAAATATAGATTACTTAATTTTGAATGAAACAGAATTTGAATATATTTTTGAAACAAATTATGAAGATAGTGAAAAAGTATTAAATATAAAAAAAGAAAATTCAATAAATAACTTAATAATAACGCTTGGAGAAAAAGGTGTTAGAGTAGTAAATGAAAAGTTTAAATTAATAGATATTCCAGCTTATAAAGTAAAAGCTGTAGATACAACTGCCGCAGGAGATTCATTTATTGGAGCGTTTGCATCATGTATTACTAAAGGCCAAAGTTTAGAAGAGTCTATTAAATTTGCCATTGCGGTATCAGCTATAGTAGTTACTAAAAATGGAGCTCAAGAAAGTATACCAACTTATGAAGAAACAAAAAGATTTATAGAAAGTATGTGCATATAAAATGAAGAAAAGTAAATTTAGTCCTATACTTATTTTTATTTTTTTATGGATAATAGTATTAATTTTTTCCTACATACTTAGAGATACAAGTTTTTATTTAGAGACTCAAGATAAAAATTATGTAATAGAAAATTTATTAAACCATTCAGGAATTGAATGGATTTTAAGTAATGGAGTAAAAAATTTTTCAGATTTTAATGTATTACCAATAGTTTTAATTGTAGTTTTAGGAATAGGTATAGCTGAAGAAACAAAATATTTAGAATTAGTTTTAAAACAACTAATAATAAAAATACCGAAATATTTAATTACACCATTACTATTATTGTTAGGTATAATAGGTAATCTTGCGGGAAGTGCTTCCTTTGCTATTGTGCCATCATTAGGGGCTATAATGTTTAAAATTGCAAATAAAAACCCCTTATTAGGAATAATTACAGGTTTTATCGGAGTTGCTGGAGGATTAAGTGCTAATATATTTATTTCAACAACTGATGTAATAAGTTCTTCAATAACACAAAATGCTGCAAGAATTGTAGATAAAAATTTTAATGTATTACCTACATCAAATTGGTATTTTTTTGCTGTTTCTACTATATTACTTATGTTAGTAGGTACTTTGGTTATAGAATATATTGTTTCTCCTATGGTTAATAAATATGAAGTAATAAATTTTCAAGAGGAAATAGTAGATTTATCAAAAAATGAAAAAAAAGGAATTTTTTATGCAAATATTTCATTATTAGGATATTTATTAATATTGATTCTATTATTTATACCTAAAAATGGAATTTTAAGAGGAGTGGATGGAGATTTAATAAATTCAACATTAATTAAAGGAATAATACCTATAATTACATTATTATTTATGATTCCAGCTATTGTTTTTGGTAAACATATTAAACTAATAAATAATTTTAATGATTTCATAGATTTATTGAATAAAAGTATAAGTAAATATTCTAACTTTATTGTTTTATGTTTTTTTGCCTCTCAGTTTATAGGGATATTTAAGAAAAGTAATATTGGATTATATTTTTCATATTTAGGGATAAAATTAATATCTAAGTTTAATTTAAATATATATGTCTTTATTATTTTATTTATAGTATTTTCAATGATTTTAAATATTTTTATTGGATCAATGAGTGCAAAGTGGATTATAATGGCACCAATTTTTATACCTTTATTTATAAATTTAGGATTTACTCCTGCATTTGGGCAATTGGTATTTAGAATAGCTGATTCTGTTACGAATCCAATTTCACCATTAGAACCTTTTGTACCTTTTATTTTAGCAACTATGAATAAATATAATAAAGATATTGGTTTTTATGAATTATTTAAATTTATGTTCCCTTTATCAATTTCATTTTTAATAGTTTGGTTGATACAGTTATTTATATATATATTATTTAATTTTAATATTGGTCCATCAACATCAATATTTATTTAATTAGGAGGAAATTATGAGAAAAAATTTAATAATTGATACTGACCCAGGTATTGATGATGCAGTAGCGATTGCAATAGCATTATTTTCAGAAAAATATAATGTTAATCTAATTTCAACAGTTGCAGGTAATGTTGATATTGAAAAAGTAACTTTAAATGCTAGAAGATTATTGAAATTTTTTGGAAAAGAAGAAATACCAGTTGTAATGGGAAGTAAATCACCTTTAATTGAAAAACTTGAAACAGCTGTAGATGTTCATGGTCTTAGTGGAATGGAAGGCTGGGATTTTGAAGATCCAGTGGTAGATATAGTTGATGAAAATTTCTTAAGCTATATGTATAAAACGATAATGGAAAAAGACAAAAAAACTACTATAATGGCTATAGGTCCTTTAACAAATATTGCACTTTTATTAAAAATTTATCCTGATGTTAAAAATAAAATTGAGGAAATAGTTTTTATGGGTGGAAGTTTAACTAGAGGAAATAAAGGAGTTATGTCAGAATTTAATATAGCTGTTGATCCAGAAGCAGCATACATTGTAATTCACTCAGGGGTACCTATAGTAATGGCTGGATTAGATATAGGACTTAAAGCCTTAATATATCCAGAAGATAGTGAAAAAATAAAAGTTCAGAATAAAACAGGTGAAATGGTGTATTCATTATTTAAAAAGTATCGTGGTGGAAGTTTTAATACAGGATTAAAAATGTATGATTCAACAGCTGTTGCATATTTATTAAAACCTGATTTATTTGAATATGTTGACACATATGTTGATGTAGAGTTAAAAGGAGAGATGACTAAAGGAGTAACTCTAGTAGATTTAAGAGGATATTTAAAAAAAGATATAAAGAATGTAAAAGTAATAACAGATGTAAAAGCGGAAGAATTTAGAACATGGTTTATAGAATCGTTAAATAAATGTATATAATAAGAGAAAGGATGATGTTATGTTAGAAATTATTATTGCAATAATTGTCGTTTCATTTGTTGCATATTTAATTGTAAAAAAATTTGATTCAATTTTAGCCTTAGCATTAGGAGGTTTAATTTTACTTTTTTGTGCAGCTTTATTAGGACATACAATTCTTGATGAAAAAGTAACTACAGGATTTGTGTATTTAGATGTTTTCAAAGTTATTGAAACACTATTCTTGAAAAATTTAGGTAATATTGGTCTTACAATTATGACTTTATTTGGTTACTCAGCTTATATGAATGTTATTGGTGCAAATGATGTAACTATTGATATTATGACAAAACCTTTAAAAACAATTAAAGCTAAGTATCTTTTAATTCCAATAATTTTTTTACTAGGTAATTTAATGTCGTTAGTATTACCAAGTGCTTCAAGTTTAAGTATTTTACTTATGGCAACATTATTTCCTATTTTAACTAGTTTAGAAATTTCACCATTAGCAGCTGCAGGGGTTATTGCAACTACGGCAACAATTATGCCGACACCATTAGGTGCTGATAATGTAATTGCTGCAGAAACATTTGGAATGAATATTGTAGATTATGTAAGAGATCATGCTATGATTTCTATTCCAACATTATTGATAATGGCATTAGCTCATTATTTCTGGCAAAAATATTTAGATAAAAAAGATGGATTTACTCAAGTTGATTTAAATATGAAAAATCAAGTTAAAGATACAAAAGATTTAATGCCAATATATTATGGTATTTTACCTTTATTACCTTTAATTTTAGTATTAATAATAAATATATTCTTTAAACAAGTTAAAGTAGGATTAGTTACAATTACATTTATCTCATTAATTATTTCGATAATTGTAGATACACTAAAAACTAAAAATTTACCAAAACTTAGTTCTGAATTAAAAGAGTATTTTAAAGGTATGGGTAATGGATTAAGTATGGTAGTAACATTATTAGTAGCAGCAGGAATGCTAGTTGAAGGATTAAAAGCATTAGGGATTATAAAAATGTTAACTGGATCAGTTAATAATTTAAATGGTGCAGGAATATTTATGATTTTAGGATTTAGCTTAATCACTTTAATTATAGGTTTAATATCAGGAAGTGGATTATCTGTATTCTATGCAACTGTTGCATTAATACCAGCAGTAGCAACAGCAGCTAAAATACCACCACAAACAATATCATTACCAATGCAAATGTTTGCTAACTTAGTAAGATCAATTTCACCTGTTGCAGCAGTAATAGTTATTATATCAACTACAATGAATGCAAGACCTACAGATGTAATTAAAAGAACAATAGTTCCAATAGTTGTAGGAATGATTAGTATATTAGTTTTAACATTTATACTACTTGTTTAATTTAAAAAGGAAATATATGAAAATAAAAGATATAGCAAAGCTTGCTGGAGTATCAGTTGCTACAGTATCTAGGGTATTAAATAATAAAGAAGATGTTAATTCAAAAACTAGAAAAAGAATTTTAGAATTAATAAAAAATAATGATTATAGACCTAGTGCTATTGCTAGGAATTTAGTTAAAAATGAAAATAATACAATAGGAGTAATAGTTCCAGATATTAAGAATTTATATTTTTCTAATATTATAAATGAACTAACGAATATTTCAAATGATAGAGGGTTAAATTTATTATTAGGATGTAGCAACGAAGATTTCGACATTCAAAATAATTATATAGATTTATTTCTAAAAGAGAGAGTAAAAGGTATAATAATAGTTGTAACAAAAAATTCGAATTATAAAATTGAATATTTTAAAGAATTGATAAAAAAAATCCCTGTAGTTTTTTTAGATAGGAAAATTAGTGATGATTTTTCTGGTGTTTTCATTGAAAACTATCAAACTACCTATAATTCAATAAAAAAAATGATAGATAATGGAGCTAGAAATATTGCTTTTATAAGTGGACCGTTAGATGTTTCAACTGCAAATGAAAGGTTTAAAGCATATAAGGATGTTTTGGTAAATAATAGAATAAAATATGATGAAAGTAATGTTTTTTATGGAGATTTTTCAATGGAAAGTGGATATAAAATAGGGAAAGAAATTATAAAAAAAGATATAGATGCTGTATATATATCAAATAATCTTATGACGTTTGGTTTTATGAAAGCTCTTAAAGAACTTAATGAAAATATAACAAAATATCAAATATCTACCTTTGAAAATAATGAAATTTTAGATTTTATGAATAAGAATATACATTCTAATATTATTCCATTTAATAAATTTTCTGAAATTGCAATAGAATTGTTAAATGATTTAATATACAAAAATAAAGAAAAGGAAATATTAGAAATATTTCCTATAGAGAAATAGAGTAAAACTTGGTTTAATTTTTTAAACCAAGTTTTTAGTTTAATTATCAAAGAATACTTATAATTTTTAGAGAATAAAAATAAAAATTATAAATCTATTGACAAAAATAAAAATCAAGGTAAAATATATTGTGCACGAACACGGAGGTTTTATGGCTATAACTATAAAAAAAATTGCGGAACTAGCAGAAGTCTCAAGAGGAACGGTAGATAGAGTTTTGAATAATAGAGGCGGAGTTAGAGAAGAAGTTAAGACTAAAATATTAAATATTATTGAAGAACAAAATTATAGACCTAATATGGTCGCGAAGGCATTAGCTCAAAAACAATTTTCTCAAAAAAAAATAGGAATAATATTAAATTCTGTAGACAATCCGTTCTATGAGGAAGTTATAAAAGGAATACTTGATAAAGAAAAAAGTATAAGAGATTTTGGATTTAGTATAATAATGGAAAATAAAAAAGGATATCAAGTTTTAGAACAAATAAAAGCTATTGATAATATGTTAGAGAATAATGTTGATGCTTTAATTATTTCTCCAATAAATGATATTAGAGTAGTAGAAAAATTAAATCAAGTTTCACAAAAAAAAATTCCGATTGTTAATGTAAATATAGATGTTGAGGGAAGTGAAAGATTAGTTTACATAGGTTCTAATTATATACAAGCAGGTAGAGTTGCTGCATCTTTATTTTCACTAATTTCTAAAAATAAAGAATATAATGTTGCGATAGTAACAGGTTCTAATTTAGTTTTAGGACATAATTTAAGAATAAAAGGATTTAAAGAATTTATTAAAGAAAACAATTCTAATATAAATATAATATGTATTGAGGAAAATGAGGATATTGATGAAATATCATATAAAGTTACAAAAAAAATTCTTGAAAATAATAAAGTGAATGGAATATTTTTTTGTGCAGCAGGTATTAAAGGTGGCTTAAAAGCAATTAAAGAAAAGGAACTTATTGATAAATTAGATATAATCACAGTGGATTTAACACCTGAAGTTAGGAAAAATATGACTAAAGGAAATATTGTTGCAACTATATGTCAGGAACCTTATAGACAAGGTTTTGAAGCTACTGAAATTATTTTTAATTATTTAATGATGGGATTTGAGCCTCAAAATAAAATTATACATACAAATACAGAAATAAAAATGAAAGATAATCTTTAAAAATTTTAAAATTAAATGTGCGCGAGCACGAAAAAATAGATAGGAGTGATTATTATGAAAAAAATTATCATATTATTAAGTATGATATTTATGATGTTTAGTTGTGGAACTAAGAAAGAATCTACAGATGCGACTGAAGAAAAAGTTATTAAAGTTTGGACGTATCTTTCTAATAATGAAGCAAAGGTTTTTCAAACACAATTAGACAATTATTCTAAAGAGAAAGGTGTAAAAATTCAAGCTGAATATATACCTTTTGGTGATTATAAAAAACAATTATCAGTAGCAATAGGTGCTGGAACATTACCTGATATAATAATGATAGACAATCCAGACCATGCTCAATTTGCTCAAATGGGAATATTTGCAGATATTACAGATAAAATGAATGCATGGGAAGGAAAAGATATGTATTTTAAAGGCCCAATGTTATCAACAATGGTTGATGGAAAACATTATGGATTACCTTTTACAAGTAATAACTTAGCATTATTCTATAATAAAAAAATGTTAAATGAAGCTGGAGTTGAAGTACCAACTACTTGGGTTGAATTAAAAGAAGCAGCTAAAAAATTAACAAAAAATGGAATTTTCGGAATGGCAGTGGGATCACCTAAAAATGAAGAAGCAACATTCCAATTCTTACCATGGATGATTTCTGCAGGTGGATCATATGATAAATTAAATTCAGAAGGAACAATTAAAGCAGCAAGTTTTTGGAGAGAATTAATAGTAGAAGGATTAATGAGTAAAGAAACTCCAACATGGGGACAAGGAGATGCACAAAAACAATTCTCAGCAGAAAAAGTAGCTATGTTTATTGGAGGACCATGGATGGTTTCTCAAATTACAACAGATAATCCAAATATTGAATTTGGTGTAGCGATGATGCCAGTAGATAAAGTAAATGCATCTGTATTAGGAGGAGAAAATTTAGGTATAACTTCAAGTACTAAAGATTTAGATGCAGCATGGGATTTATTAAAATATATAGGAGATTATAATACTGTAAAAGAATTTATAGGTCAAACAGGATACTTCCCACCAAGAAGTGATGTAGCAAAAGAACCAGAATGGACAACAGATCCTATTAAAAAAGTATTTGCTGAACAAATGCAATATGCATTACCAAGAGGACCTCATGCTAAATGGCCTGAAATTTCTGAAGCGATTTATACAGCTCTTCAAGAAATAGAAGTTGGAGCATTAACTCCTGAAGAAGCATTAAACAATGCACAAATGAAAATAGAACCTTTATTAAAATAAATTAGAATAGGAGAGGGTATTAATGAGAAGACTTAAAGAAAAAATTGGTTATTTGTATATTTTACCTGCAGTTTTATTTATGCTGTTTTTTGTAGGATATCCAATAGTATATAATATCATTATCAGTTTTCAAGAAGTAAATTTAATGTCATTGAATACTGGAATAAAACCTTTTGTAGGACTGAGAAATTACATAACAGTTTTAAATAATCCTGTATTTTATAAGGCTTTATTTAATACCCTTTTTTATACTGTTGTTTGTATTATATTTCAATTTACTATAGGATTTGCACTTGCTATGTTTTTTAATATAGATTTTAAATTAGCTAGATTTATTAGAGGTTTAATAATGGTAGCATGGTTATTACCTTTAACCGTAACAGCACTAAATTTTAAATTTATGTTTGCTATAAATGGAGGAATAATTAATGAAATACTATTGAGATTACATATTATTAAAGAACCAATTGAATGGTTATTAGGGCAAAAAAGTTCAATGTGGAGTTTAATTATTACTAATATTTGGATAGGAATACCATTTAATATGATTTTATTAGTAACAGGATTAAGTACTATTCCTAAAACACTTTATGAAAGTGCAGAATTAGATGGTTCAAATTGGTTTCAAAAAATAATTTATATTACATTACCTTCAATAAAACCAGCAATATTAGCTGTAATTACTTTAGGATTTATTAATACATTTAAAGTATTTGATTTAGTATTTATAATGACTAATGGTGGACCTGTTAATGCTACGGAGGTTTTATCAACACTTTCTTATAGATATTCATTTGATACTTTTAATTTTGGGTTAGGATCAAGTGTAGCGAATATATTATGTTTGATACTAGTAATAGTTTCAGTTATTTATATTAAATTTATAAAACAAGACGAGGTTATGTGATGATTAAAAAAAATAAAATGGAATATATCTATAATTTTATAGCTATTATTATAGCAATTGTATTTTTATTTCCTTTATATTGGATTATAGTATCTTCTTTAAAAACAGATTCTGAAATATTCAGTTTAAATCCGACGATTATTCCTAGAAAAATAATATTTAATGCATATTCAGAACAATTTATTGGAGGAGACTATAATATTTTAAAAGGATTTTTTAATAGTTTAACAGTTTCAATACCAACAATGATAATATCTGTTATTATTTCTGTACCAGCTGCATATGGTCTTGCAAGATTTAATGTTGTAGGTAGAAAATATTTGATACAGTCATTTTTAATAACACAACTGATGCCGGCAACATTACTTTTAACACCAATGTTTATATTATTTAGATTTATAGGGATTACAAATACATTTTTTGCCCCTATTATTGCTAATTGTACTGTTGCAATACCTTTTTCTGTTATGATGCTTAGACCTTATTTTTTATCCTTACCTAAAGATATTGAAGAGGCAGCGATAATAGATGGATGTAATACTTGGACTGCGTTTGTAAGAATAATGTTACCATTAAGTTATCCTGGAATTATAATGTCGGCAATATTTTCTTTCTTATTTGCTTGGGGAGATTTAATTTTTTCTTTAACTTTCTTAGCAGATGGAACAATGAGGCCAATAACAGTGGGGATATATAATTTTGTTGGTAAATATGGAATTCAATGGAATAAAATAATGGCTTTTGGAGTTGTTATAATGATACCTGTAATTTTAATTTTTGTCTTTTTACAAAAATATATAATAGGAGGCTTAACTCAAGGAGCAGTGAAGGAGTAAAAATGAGAGATGTTAATATAAAGGTTTTAAATCAAAGATTAGATATTAGTAATGATTTTAAAAAATATGATAATGCATATTTTAATATGAATGAATTAATAGAATTTGATGGGAAAAACGGGAAAATAAAATGGGATAGATACAATAGAAAATATAGAATGAGTTTTAATGCTATTACAGCTCCATTTGAAAAAACAAATTCTTGGGAATTTCCTGCTGAATATGAAGTGGATGAAATAGGTAAATTTAAAATTTCTTTTATAAGTGAAAATTGTGTAAGAATAAGAATGGATAATAATCATAGAGATATAGTAGATGAAGACTCTTTGATGATATTGAATAAAGTTCAAGATATAGAAAGTGAAATTATAAAAGATGATAATAAATATATAATTAAGGGAAAAAAATATTCTATAAATATTTATAAGAGACCATTTAATATTGAAATAATAAATTCAAATGGAGAAAGTATTTTAAAAACCTTTCAAATTGAAGATAATAAAGGATTAGATAATACATATCCCATACCTTTTTCATATATTAGAGAAATTTCTTCTTTTAAGAGAAAAATTGCAGCAAGTTTTGAATTGAAGTATGATGAAAAATTATATGGATTAGGTGAGTCATTTACAAGATTGAATAAAAGAGGTCAGAAAATAAATTTATGGACATATGATGCTTTAGGAGCACAAAATAGAGATATGTATAAACCAATACCTTTTTATTTTTCAAATAAAGGTTATGGAATATTTATGCACACAAGTTCAGCTATTACATGTGATTTAGGCCGTGATTATGATGGAGTTCAAACTATATATTTAGATGATGATAAAATTGATTTTTTCATTTTTTTAGGAGAACCTAAAGAGATATTAGAAGAATATACAAGTTTAACGGGTAGGGCTAAAATGCCACCTATATGGAGTTTTGGGCTTTGGATGAGTAGAATAACTTATGATAATGAGAAGCAAGTAAGAGAAGTTTCAAAAAGACTTAGAGAAGAAAAAATTCCTTGTGATGTAATACATTTAGATACAGGATGGTTTGAAGAAGATTGGAAATGTAATTATAAATTTTCAGAAAGTAGATTTATTGATCCTAAAAAAATGATGGAAGATCTGAAAGAAGAAGGTTTTAGAGTATCATTATGGCAGCTACCATATATTACTCCAACTAATAGTTTATATAAAGAAGCTTTAGAAAATAAATACTATATCAAGGGTTATGATGGAGAAATTCCTACAGAAGATATAATTATAGACTTTAGTAATGAAAAAGCTGTAAAGTGGTATCAAGAAAAATTAAAAGAATTATTTGAAATGGGTGTTTCAGCAATTAAGGTAGATTTTGGTGAAGCTGCACCATATGAAGCATTATATAGTTCTGGAAAATCAGGAAGATTTGAACATAATTTGTATCCTTTAAGATATAACAAAGCAGTTAATGAAATAACATATAAAATAAATAATGAAAATATAATGTGGGCAAGAAGTGCATGGGCAGGTTCACAAAGATACCCAGTTCATTGGGGTGGAGATGCCGAAATTACAGATTCTTCAATGGCAGCTTCATTAAGGGCAGGTTTATCATTAGGACTTTGTGGTTTTACTTTTTGGAGTCATGATATAGGAGGATTTACATTTAAATCACCAGAAAATTTATATAAAAGATGGATTCCTTTTGGAATGTTAACATCTCACAGTAGAACTCATGGACAACCACCTAAAGAGCCTTGGGAGTACACTAATGAGTTTAAAGAAATTTTTAGAAAGAGTGTTGAATTAAAATATCAACTGTTACCATATATTTTAAAAGAATCTAAATATGCAAGTGAAAAAGGATATCCTTTATTAAGAACATTATTTTTTGAATATCCAACTGATGAATTTGCTTGGAATATAGAAGATGAATATTTATTTGGTAGGGATATTTTAGTGGCCCCTTTATTTGAAGAAAATAAAGATTTAAGAAAAGTATATATTCCTGAAGGAATATGGATTGATTACTTTACTAAAGAAAAATATAATGGAAATAAATATTATGAAATAAAATCTACAGATTTACCTATAATAATTTTAATTAAAGAGGGAAGTAAAATACCGATGATACCAGTTTATCAAAGTACAGATTTTATAGATTGGAGTAAAGAATATATAGTAGAATTTTAAATTGAAAGGAGAATATGGATGTAAATCCATAATTAGAAAGATGAAAGAATATTTTGTAAATATACCTAAAATTAAATTTGAAGGACCAGATTCTAAAAATCCGTTATCTTTTAAATACTATGATGCAGAAAGAGTTATAAATGGGAAAAAGATGAAAGATCATTTAAAATTTGCAATGTCTTGGTGGCATACAATTGTTGCTGAGGGAGTAGATCCATTTGGTAGAGGAACAATTGATAGAAAATACGGAGAAATTGATGAAATAGCTAGGTCTAAAGCTAAAGTAGATGCAGGTTTTGAATTGATGGAAAAACTTGGAATTGAATATTTTTGTTTTCATGATGTAGATATAGCTGTAGAAGGAAATAATTTTAAAGAATATAGAAAAAATTTAAAAGAGATAGTTCAATATATAAAAGGTAAAATGGAAAATACTAATATAAAATTATTATGGGGAACTGCAAATTGTTTCTCAAATCCAATATATATGCATGGAGCGGCTACATCTTGTAATGTAGATGCATTTGCACATGCTGCTTCTCAAATTAAAAATTCAATAGATGCTACTATAGAATTAAATGGAAGCGGATATGTTTTCTGGGGTGGAAGAGAAGGATATGAGACTTTATTAAATACTGATATGGGATTTGAATTAGATAATTTAGCAAGACTTATGAAAATGGCAGTTAAATATGCAAGAGATAAAGGATTTAAAGGTGATTTTTATATAGAACCTAAACCAAAAGAACCTACAAAACACCAATATGATTTTGATGTTGCAACAACATTAGCATTTTTAAGAAAATATGGATTAGAAAATGATTTTAAAATGAATATAGAAGCAAATCATGCTACGTTATCAGGACATACATTTCAACATGAATTAAATGTTGCAAGAGTTAATAATGTTTTTGGAAGTATAGATGCTAATCAAGGAGATATGCTTTTAGGATGGGATACTGACCAATTTCCTTCAAACATATATGATGCAACGCTTGCAATGTATGAAGTTATAAAAGCTGGTGGGTTTACAAATGGAGGATTAAATTTTGATGCAAAAGTTAGAAGAGGATCATTTACATTTGAAGATATAGTATTAGCTTATATTTTAGGAATGGATACATTTGCTAAAGGCTTAATAAAAGCATTTGAAATAATAGAAGATGGAAGAATAGAGGAAAATATAAAAAATAGATATTCGAGTTATAATTCTGAAATAGGTAAAAAAATATTAGATGAAAACACTAATCTTGAAGAATTAGAGAATTATATTGAAAATAAAGAGAAAATAACAATGGAAAGTGGAAGACAGGAATATTTAGAATCAATATTAAATCAAATTATATTAAGATGAGGTTAGAATATGAAGTATTTAATAGGAATAGATGTTGGGACATCATCAACTAAAACAGTTCTATATAATGAGAATTTAAAAGAAGTATTTGTTTCAAATTATGAATATCCACTATATCAACCGCAAAATGGATGGGCGGAACAAGATCCAAATGATTGGAAAAAAGCTTTAATATATACAATTAAAGATATAGTTAATAACTCTAAAGTTGATGTAAATAATATTGTAGGAATAGGACTTACTGGGCAAATGCATGGATTAGTTATGTTAGATTCTAATTATGATGTTATTCGTCCTTCTATAATTTGGGCAGATCAAAGAACAAGTTTAGAATGTATAGAGATAACAAATAAAGTTGGTGCAGAAAAACTAATAGAAATAACAGCAAATCCTGCTTTACCAGGTTTTACAGCTTCTAAGATAATGTGGATAAAAAATAATGAAATTGAAAATTATAATAAATGTAAGAAAATATTGTTACCAAAAGATTATATTAGATTTATAATGAGTGATGTATTTGCAACAGATGTTAGTGATGCAAGTGGAATGCAATTACTTGATGTACCAAATAGAAGATGGTCGAATGAAATTTTGGAAATTTTAGATATTGATATAGATTTACTAGCAGATGTTTACGAGTCGAATGAAATTGTTGCATATACCAGTAAAAAGTTTTTTGAATTAACAGGATTAAAAGAAGGAATTCCAATTATTGCAGGTGCTGGGGATAATGCAGCAGCTGCAGTAGGAATGGGTGTAATAAAAGAAAATGAAGCATTTACAACTATAGGAACAAGTGGTGTAGTATTTGCTCCTATAAATACACCTATAATTGATAAAAAAGGTAGAGTACATACTTTTTGTGCAGCTATTCCAAATACTTGGCATGTAATGGGAGTTACACAAGCGGCTGGATTATCTTTAAGTTATATGAGAAATTTATTTTTTGGAAATAAAGATTTTTCAGAAATAACCTCAAATTTAGATAAAATTGAAATTGGAGCAGATAAGTTAATATATTTACCATATTTAATGGGTGAAAGAACACCGCATTTGGATTCTGAATGTAGAGGAGTATATTTTGGAATATCAGCCAAACATGATAAAAATCATTTTGTTAGATCGACTATAGAAGGAATTAGTTATTCTTTGAAAAATTGTTTAGATGTAATTGAAGAAATGGGAATAAAAGTAGATGAAATGAAACTTACAGGTGGAGGATCAAAAAATAAAATATGGTCTAAAATGTTAGCAGATATTTTTAATAAAAATATATTGATTGCAAATAATAGTGGAACTACTTTAGGTGTAGCTCTATTAGTTGCGGATAAATTAGAATTAATCAGTTTAAATGATTATTTTGAAAAAAATAACAGTCAAATTGAAAAATTTATTCCAAATAAAATGAATTATGATAAATATATGAAAGTTTATCAAATATATAATGAATTATATATTAGTTTAAAAGAACAATTTAAAAAATTATCGCAATTGTAAAATTCCTCTAAATATAGGAAACACTCGTATATTAAATGCGAGTGTTTTTACAAAAATAAATCTTAGGAGAAAAATAATGGCAGAAGTAATATTAAAGAATGTAGAAAAACAATATCCGAATGGATTTAAAGCAGTACATGGAATAAACCTAGAAATAAAAGATGGAGAATTCATGGTATTTGTAGGACCATCAGGATGTGCAAAATCAACAACACTAAGAATGATAGCAGGATTAGAAGACATAA
>NZ_WOEI01000014.1 GCF_009733925.1 Streptobacillus canis
TTCTAAATTTATGTTATTATTAGTCATGGGTATACAGTTCCTTTCAATGAATTTAGTCGTTTATGATTGTACTATATATCCTATTTTTTTCAAGTCTTATTTTGGACATTTACTATTTTAATTTAGGTTATGATATTTTTTTTGATTTTTTATTTAATTTTGAAAAAATATATGATATAATCAAAAATATAATAAAATACGGAGGCAAAAATGGGAAGACACGGTACTATAGCAGGTCGTAAAGAGGCTCAAGATAGAAAGAGAGCATCTGCATTCACAAAATACGTTAGATTAATAACTGTAGCGGCAAGAGAAGGTGCAGATCCAGACTACAACGTGGCATTAAAACATGCAATTGAAAAAGCAAAAAGCATAAATATGCCAAACGATAATATTCAGAGAGCAATTAAGAAAGGATCAGGAGCTGATGGTGGAGCTGGATTTGAAAGCTTAAACTATGAAGGTTATGGTCCAGGTGGTGTTGCTATTATAGTTGAAATACTTACAGATAATAGAAATAGAACTGCTTCAAGCGTTAAATCATCTTTTGATAAAAATGGTGGAAATCTTGGAACTCCAGGATGTGTATCATACATGTTTGAAAGAAAAGGAGAAATTATCATTGAAAAAACTCCTACTTCTGATGAAGATGAATTAATGATGGTATCATTAGATGCTGGAATGGATGATATGAAAGATTATGATGATAGCTTCTATATTACTACTCCTACAGAAAATTATGATGCAGTACTTAATGCTGTAAAAGATGCTGGATATTCTATTGTGGAATCTGATATTGCATATGTTCCTTCTATAGAAGTTGAAACATTATCACCTGAAGATTTAGAAAAATTAAATAAATTAATAGATGTTCTAGAAGATAATGATGATGTACAAAAAGTACATCACAATTATACAGGAGAATAATAAAAAACCTTTTTACTTAAATAGTAAAAAGGTTTTTTTAAATTAACTTTTTTAATTCTATTAATAATTTTTGTTTAATTTCTTCTAATTCTTGTTTAGTTGGTCTATTTTCATCACTATACATTTTTTCCATTGGATACCACCATACTGGTCCTTTACCATTATGTCCATATTCTCCTAAATCTCCTACTTTTCTAGGATAAAGATGCCAATGAACATGAGCATCGCCATTCCCTAATAATTCATAGTTCATTTTTTCAGCTTCAAAAGCAATTGAAACTGCTTTAGCAACTAAAGTCATCTCTTCTAAAAATTTAGACTGTATTTCTTTTTCTAAATGAAATAACTCAGTAATTTCTCCATGTTCTTTATATAAAAATAAAGTATAACCATAAAAATGTTGATTATCTCCAATGACAACATAACCTGTTTTTAATTCTTTTACAAAATATGGATTATTTTTGTTTTTAATCATTTCAATTCTTTCACAAATTAAACACATAATTTCCTCCAAATAAAAATATTATAATAAATGTCTATATCTTTCTCTAAGTCTTAATACTCTTTCTGTTTTAAATTTACCCATACCTTTTATGCTATATATTTCATCATAATTAGCATTTAAAATATCGCCTAAATTTTTAAAGTTTTCAACTAGATTTTCAACATCTTTCTTTGTTAATTTATTTGCAGTGCTTAGAATTCTATACCCTCTTGGGAATAAATTTTCATCAATTAAATCTTGTTTTAAATCATAACCTAAAACTTTAGCAAGCTTAATATCATCTCTAATATCATCTTTCGATAATTCCATTAAATCAGTAAACATTTTTTCTGAATTTTTATTTTTTCTACTATAATCTTTAATAAAGTTAATTAAATTATTTTTTTGATTTGCCATAATCTCATGGTGTTGTAATTCAACTAAACGTCCCTCTGTACCAAGTTCCATAATATATTGTCTTACTTCTTTATCCATTGTAAACATTAAATAAAAATGTCTTAAACCAGCAATTACTTCTTCAAGTAATACAGTATTCTCAAATTCTGAAATAGTTAAATTCTCCATATATTTGTTAACTGAAACAGCATATTTTTCTAATGACATTATAGCTTGTGATGATTTAATTAAAAGATCACCAATCAATTCAAGTGTATGTTTAAAATTACCCTTATATACAGTTATTCTTTTTCTTCTTTCAGAAATTGTAATTACAGTATTTCCAGTAAGTTTTGCAATCCTATCTGCAGTTCTATGTCTAGTTCCACTTTCAGAAGTTTCTATATTTTTATCAGGTTGTAATTGGATATTAGCACCATGTATTATTTTTAAATCTTCTGATATTAAAACTGCACCATCCATTTTTGCTAACTCATAAACTTTTTGTGGTGTGAATGTTGTATCTAATCTAAATCCACCATCAACATATTCTTCCATGTCTTCAAGCGATGCTAAAATTATTAATCCTCCTAAAGAAGCTTCTTGAATTTTTTCTATTGCAACTCTTAAAGGTTGACCAGGTGCTACTATTTTAAATATTTGTTCATATACTTTTTCTTCATCTTTACCTATCATAGATTATCACAACCTTTCCACTAACTCACTAATGTTATTAATATAGCTTAATTTAAGTTTTGTATCGAAATTTTCCAATTCCATCTGATGAGCTTTAGGAATATATACTCCTTTAAACCCTAGTTTCTCTAATTCTTTAATTCTTTTCTTTATAAATGATACTTTTCTTAATTCTCCTCTTAATCCAATTTCGCCAATTGCTGCAATTTTTTGACTAATCTCAAAGTTTTTAATTGTAGATATTAATGATAATACTATCGCTAAATCTGCAGCTTGATCTTTTAATTCAATACCACCTGGAATATTTAAATATATATCATTAATTCCTAAATCTAATGATAAAGTTTTTGATAATACTGCAATTAATATCTCTACTCTATTTCTATCATATCCTTCAATTATTCTTTTCGGTAATCCAAATTTTAATGGCATTGCTAGAGTTTGAATTTCAAATAGAATAACTCTAGAACCTTCAATTGAAGTTGTAATAATACTTCCAACATTCTTTTCATCTCTTTCTGAAATAAAAAATTCTGAAGGGTTTTTTATTTCTTCAATTCCATCTTCTTTCATATCAAATATTGATATTTCATTTGTAGAACCATATCTATTTTTAATACTTCTTATAATTCTATAATAATTATTTTCATCACCTTCAAATGATAAAACTGCATCGACCATATGTTCTAATAATTTAGGGCCAGCAAGTTTTCCATCCTTAGTTACATGCCCAACTATATAGAAAGAAATATCATTTGTTTTAGCTAACTCAATTAATTTTAGAGCACAATCTCTTATTTGAGAAACTGAACCAGGCACTGAAGATACAGTTTCAGAATAAATTGTTTGTATTGAATCTATTATTACTACTTTTGGTTTTGATTTTGAAATTGCTGCTTCAATATTCTCTAAATTTGTTTCACTTAATAAAAATATTGATTTAGAGTTTACCCCTATTCTTTGAGCTCTATCTTTTATCTGTTTAGTTGACTCTTCTCCAGAAATATATAGAACCTTGTTATTTTGAGCATATTCATTTGAAAGTTGTAATAAAAATGTTGATTTTCCTATCCCTGGATTTCCAGTTATTAACACAACTTCTCCCTGTGTTAATCCTCCACCCAAAACTCTATCAAACTCTGAATATCTTGTTTTTATTCTAAATTCTTTTTCAAATTTAATCTCAGTTATATTTGTTAATTCAATATCTTTATTTTGTTTTAAAGTAGGCACTTTTATTTCTAATTCTTCTTCTATGGTTCCCCAACTATCACAAACCGGGCATTTCCCTATCCATTTTAATGTAGTATTTCCACATTCTGAACAAACATATCTAATCTTTTTATTCGCCATTCTTTATCCTCTTTACCTTTTCTTTTATGTCAGGTATTATTACTTTTGGAACAAATCCTGACAATTCCCCATCATTTAATGCTATTTCTTTTACTATACTAGAACTTAAATAAAGATACTCTCTAGAAGCTGTCAAAAATATAGTTTCAAACGGTTTTAATGTTAGTGCTTCATTTGTAAGTGTAACTTGTAACTCATATTCATAATCAGATACTGCTCTTAAACCTCTAACTAATATATCAATATTCTCGTTTTTAATATAATCTACAAGTAATCCTGAAAATTGTACCACCTTTACATTTGTTACATTTTCTTTTTCAAGTACTTTATTTATTAATTGAACTCTTTCATCAGTACTAAACCATTGTTTTTTTGATGAATTTATAAATACTCCAATTATTAATTCATCAAATAATTTTGAACTTCTTCTAATAATATCTAAGTGACCCTTAGTAATTGGATCAAAACTTCCTGGATAAATAACTTTAGTATTCATCTATTGCTCCTTATTTAATTTCTCTATAGCTTGTTTTGCAGCAATCTTTTCTGCCATTTTTTTACTTTTTGCAATACCTTTACCATAAACTCTATTTTCAACACTTACTTCAACTTCAAATGTTTTGTCATGATCTGGTCCTATTTCATTTAGAACTGTATAAACAGGTGTTACTTTATATTTTAGTTGTGTGATTTCCTGTAGAGCTGACTTATAATCTGAAACCCATTCAATTTTATCTAAATTGTTTATCTTAGATTCCAATAATTTTAAAACCACTTCTCTTGTAGTTGGAAAATCTGAATCTAGATATATAGCTCCAACCATTGCTTCAAAAACATCACCTAACACAGAATTTCTTTCTCTTCCTCCAGAAATATTTTCCCCATTACTTAAGAAAATATAGTTTCCTAAGTTTAAGTCTCTTGAAATAGTTGCAAATACTGTTTCACTGATTATTTGACTTTTTATTTTTGATAATTCACCTTCTGTACTTTTAGTGTTGTTTCTATAAATATATTCTGTTGTGATTAAATCCATTACAGAATCTCCTAAAAACTCTAATCTTTCATTATCTTTAATGTTTGGTGAATTATGTTCATTAATATATGAACTATGAGTAAGAGCTTCTAATAGAAGCTTCTTATTTTTAAAAGTGTAATTAATTTTGGACATTAACTCTTCAAAATCCATTTTTTTCATATTATTTTACTCTTTTCTCCTCAACAATTTTTATTAAATCATTTACTGTTTTAATTTCTTTAATCTCGTCTTTTGTTACTTCAAATCCATATTTTTCTGCTATAGTTGATGATAATTCAATTAAATCTAATGAATCTGCTCCAAAATCTTCAACTATTTTTGATTCTAATGTTATATCTTTACTCTCTATATCTAATTGGTCTAGTATTATTTCTCTAATTTCTTCAAACATACTTTTTTCCTTTCAAGTTTAATACCTAATTATAGCATATTTTCTTAGTTCTTACAATATTTTAAGATGTTTAAAATATCATCAAAATTATGCGCTTCATACGTTGGTTCAATACCTGTGTTATTTTCTGAATTTTTATTATTAAACCATATTGAATCAATACCATAATTATTCGCACCTAAAATATCTGCACTTAAACTATCACCTATCATCAATACCTCTTTTTTTTCAAATCCTAAATCTTTTTCTAGATACTCAAAAAATTCTTTTGATGGTTTACCATGTCCAAGTTCTTGTGATATATATACTTTTTTTAAATACTTTGTAATATTTGCATTTTTTAATCTATTATTTTGTATCTCTGTTATCCCATTTGTAGCTGCATAAATATCGTAATCATCTTTAATTTTTTCTAGAAATTCACTTGCTCCTTCAATTTCTACTCCCTGTTTACCAATTTTTTTTGTATATTTAATTGAAAGTTCTTTACCGTCTCTATCTATACCAAAATGCTTAAATGAAATCGCAAATCTTGTATTTACAAGTTCTTCTCTTGTTATAAGTTTCTTTTCTAATTTTTCCCATAATTTCTTATTCTCAGGTTTATAGAATGCTTTGAATTCTTCTATGTTTTCTATACCTTCTTCTTTTAAAAATTCATTTAGTGCATTTTCTTCAGCTTGATCAAAATCAAGTAATGTATTATCTAAATCAAATAATAATATTTTATACATTTTCACTCCTTATACTTTAAAAACACTCTTGAAATCAAGAGTGTGTTTTTATGGTGTCATTTTTGCTATTTCATAAATTTTTTCATATTCTTTAGCTGATTTATCCCACGAATTATTAATTAGCATATTTCTTTTAACTAATTTTTTCCATACATCTTTTTTATCATAATAAATATGTTCTGCATATCTAATAGTATTTAACATATCATCAGCATTAAAATTAGTAAATGAGAATCCATTACCTTCATCATTATATTCATTATATGCTTTTACTGTATCTCTTAAACCACCTGTTTCTCTTACCAACGGTATTGTACCATATCTCATAGCTATCATTTGAGATAGACCACATGGTTCATATCTTGATGGCATTAAAAATAAGTCGGCTCCTGCATATAGTAAATCAGCAACTTCTTCTGAATATCCTATATATGCTTTAAATTTATTTGGATATTTATATTCAAGATATTGATAATAATCTTCATAATATTTTGAACCAGCTCCAAGTAAAACAAATTGTACTGAATCATGCTTTAATATTTCTTCTATTTTTGATGTTACTAAATCTATCCCTTTTCCTTCAACTAATCTAGAAATTAAAGTAATTAAAATAGTGTCATCTTTAGGTAAATCAAACATTTCTTGTACTTTTCTTTTATTTTCTATTTTTTTTTCAACATTTTCAACATCAAAATGTATTATATTTTTATTGGTCATAGGATTATATATTTCATAGTCAATTCCATTTAATATTCCATATATTTTCTTATATGTTGTTAACCATTCAAGACCTTCTGCAAAATATGGATATTTAATTTCTTCTGCATAACTTGGACTTACTGTATTTACTAAATCTGCATATGAAATACCTATTTCCATAAAATTCAATAAATTAGCGTTTCTATAATATCCTAACTTATCAAAAGAATAATTATTAAATCTTCCTTGATACATTAAGTTATGTATTGAAAATACAACTCTCATATCCCAATAAAATGGATCATGTTTATATCTTTCTTTAAGAAAATACGGTAATGGACCTGTTTGCCAATCATTACAATGTAAAATATTAGCTTGTAAATTTATATTTTTTAGAAAAATAAGAGTTGCTTCACAAAACAGAGTATATTGATAATCTTCATCTAAATCTCCATATACTCTTCCTCTTTCATAAAAATTTCTATTTTCTATAAAATAGTAGTTTATTTTATCATCACCATTATATTTTACTAAATTAAATATTTCGCCATTTATTTCAGTTCTACTTACAAATTCCATTTTTTCTAAAAATTTCAATGGAATTTTATCATATTTTGGCATAATTACTGAAACATTATGACCTAATTCTCCCATTTTTTTTGGTAATGCCTGCAAAACATCTGCAAGTCCACCCGTTTTAAAAAACGGGTAGACTTCTGATGCAACATATACAATTTTCATATTACTCCTATTCATTATTTCTTAATTGTTTCTCCACTATGTATATAGTTTCCTTCATTTAATAATTCAACTTTTGAAAAAATTCTAACATTTCTTTCAACTATAGTGCTATTTCCAAGTTTAGCTCCTTTTCCAATTACACTTATACCTTTAAATAATAAATCTGGTTTTTCCATATTTGGTTTATAATCATCTCCATGACCTATTAATGAATTTTTTCCAACATATACATTTTTATCTAATATAACTGTATCTAGATGTGTATTTTCATCTATATATGTGTTTGAAAAAATGATACTGTTTCTAACTGTAGCACCTTTTCTTATAGTAACTCCAGGTCCTAAAACTGAATTTTCTACTCTACCTTCAATCTTACATCCATTACAAATTAATGAATTTAAAACACTACCTGTAACCCCGATTCTTACTGGAGCCATGTCTTCACTTCTTGTATATATTTTCCATTTTGAATCATATAAGTTTATTCCAACTTCTTCAGATTTTTTTATTAAATCTAAGTTTGCTTCTAGATATGAGTCATAAGTTCCTACATCCATCCAATATGAATCATAATAATGTACAAATACTCCTCTTTGATCTTCTATTAATTTTGGAATTATATGTTTACCAAAATCTAAATCAGGGATATCACTTTCTTCAATATATTTAATTAAAGTTTCTGTATTAAATATATAAATACCCATAGAAGCAAAATTACTCTTAGGATGTTCTGGTTTTTCCTCAAAACTTAAAATCTTACGATTTTCATCTACTTCAAAGATTCCAAATCTTGATGCTTCATCATACGGTACATTAATAGCAGCTATTGTTAATTCTGCATTATTTCTTTTATGCTCTTCTAACATCCAAGCATAGTTCATTTTATAAATGTGATCTCCAGATAGAATTAATACATATTTAGGAGCTTTACTTTTAATAAAAGCTAAATTTTGTCTTATAGCATCTGCAGTACCTTGATACCAAGATTGCCCTCTTAAACTTTCATGTGGTTGTAATAATGTAATGCTTGAGTCTCTTCTATCGAAATCCCATGGTTTACCTGATCCAATATGTTCATTTAATGATAAAGGTAAATACTGAGTTAACAATGCAACATCATAAATACCTGAATTAGAACAATTACTTAATGTAAAATCTATTATTCTAAATTTACCAGCAAAAGGAACACTTGGTTTAACTCTTTCTTCTGAAAGAATATCTAACCTAGAACCACGGCCACCAGCTAAAATCATTGCCAATACTTCCATAATTTTCACATCCTTTACGAGTTATATATATATACTAAATTATAACCTTTTTTTATTAAAAGTCAATTAGTAAAATAAAAATAGTTTAAGCATTTTTCTTAAACTATTTCTCCATATAAAGTTCTAAAAAACTCTTTATTTTTTTCTTCCATTAATTAGCCATTTAAATGTAAATTAGATTAAATTAAATGAAATAATAAAAAATGAGGGGATAGAAACACAATATTTTGTATTTTCAAACCCTCATAAACACTTATTTTATATAATTTCACCGTACAAAGTCCATGTTTTGCATTCATTTATTTTTACATTTACAAAACGTCCTGTATAAAGTTTATCTTCACCTTTAAATAAGACAACTTTATTAGTTGATGTTCTTCCTGTTAACATATCTTTATTCTTTTTGCTTGGCCCTTCTACTAAAACTCTTACAACTTTATCTAAATATTTTATACTTTCCTTATATGCACATCTATCTTGTAGGTTGTTCAATTTTAATAATCTTTCTTTTTTTACTTCTTCAGATACTTGTCCTTCCATTGTAGCTGCTCTGGTACCTCTTCTTATTGAATACATAAATATAAATGCATTTTCAAAACCAACTTTTTCTACTACATCTAAAGTATCTTGGAAGTCTTCATCAGTTTCTCCTGGAAATCCAACTATTATATCAGTTGTTAAAGAAGCTCCAGGTATTCTATCTTTAATTTTAGACGCAAGTTCTATAAATTGTTCTTTTGTATACCCTCTTATCATCTTTTTTAAGATATTTGTAGATCCTGATTGTAAAGGCATATGAATACATCTAGCAATTTTTTCATTTTTAGCAATAACATCAATTACATCATCTGTAAAATCTCTTGGATGAGGAGAAGTAAATCTTACTATATAATCTCCTTCAATCTTACATATTTCATCTAATAATTTTGCAAATGTATCTCCATTTTTGAATTTCTTCCCATATGCATTTACATTTTGTCCTAAAAGTACTATTTCTTTTGCACCTTTTTTTAAATAATGTTTTACATCTAGTAATATGTCTTCCATCGGCACAGATCTCTCTTTTCCTCTTACATATGGAACTATGCAAAAACTACAACGTTTGTCACATCCATAGCTAATTGAAATCGAAGCTGTTTTATCACTACCAAAATCAGCATCAAGTCTTGGAGGTAATTCATCTTCATTATCTGTATATACTTCATGTTGACTTTCGTGATTTAAAATTTTTTCTATAGCATCAGGAATACGCCCTATATTTTGATTTCCCATTACAATATCAATCATTGGGAATTTTTTTATAAGTTCAAATCCAGCTTCTTGAGCAAAACAACCTGTAATTCCAATTATAGTACCTTTTTTTCTTTTTAATTCTATTACTTCACCTAATTTTCCATATATTTGTGTTGCCGCCCCTTCTCTTACAGTACAAGTATTTAAAAATACTGCATCACAATCATCTATTTCATCAACTACTTCATATCCCATATTTTGAAATATTTTTTTAATTTTTGCACTTTCATTTACATTCATTTGACAACCATAAGTAATTACTGTTGCTTTCTTCATAAATTCAACTCCTAATCTTTATGACAATACCATAGTGTAAGACCAATTACTAATCCTCCACCTATAAAGTTTCCTATTGTTACAAATAAAAAGTTATACATTACATTTAATAATGTTACACCTTCTGCACTATACATTAATGCTAAAGGTAAATATAGCATATTTGCTACAACGTGATCATATCCAAGTATTATAAATAACATTATTGGAAACCAAATTCCAAATATTTTAGATATTCCATCATTTGATATATACCCTAGTAAACTAGCCCCACAAACTAATACATTACATAAAATCCCTTTTAATACTAAATCAAATGCAGATGTATGAACTTTATGTTCAGCAAGATGTGAAAGAAAAGTTACACCAGCATCACTTAATGTGTGTGTTCTATATGATATATATGCTATAAATAGAGATCCTACTAAGTTAAATATCCAAACTATTGATAATATTTTTAACATTTTAATTAAACTTATTTTACCTTCTGCATAACCTAAAGTCATCATACAATTACTTGTAAATAATTCTAAACCTAATAACACTATTCCTATTAATCCAACTGGGAATACTGATGCCCCAAAAAATTTTGCAATACCAGCATTTGTGTCAATTAAATTAGCTACTGTAATAATATTTCCAACTGAACCAAAAGCAATAAACATACCTCCTAGAATTGAAAGTAATGCAAGTTTTACAAATGGTTTTTTCATTCTTTTTTCTGTCGCATGTACAACATAATCAATTAACTCTTTTTGTGTTTTTAACATAACTTTGATAATATGAATCTAATCATATTCTCCTTTCTTTTTTTTACAAAATAAATATATCACAAATTGATTTAAAATTCAATAAAAATGTAAACAGTATAAAATAAAATCATCAATGAATACATTGATGATTTTTGTTATTTAATATATAGTACCACCGGACAATGATCTGAACCTTCAATTTCTGAATGTATTTCAGCATCAACTAATCTATCTTTTAAACTATCAGAAACACAAAAATAATCTATTCTCCATCCTGTATTATTCTTTCTTGCATTACCTCTATACGACCACCAAGAATATGCATGAATTTTATCTGGATAAAAATATCTAAATGTATCTATAAATCCACTTTCAACAAGTTCAGTAAATTTATTTCTTTCCTCTATAGTAAATCCAGCACTTCTTGTATTTGTTTTAGGATTTTTTAAATCAATTTCTTTATGAGCAACATTTAAATCACCACATACAATTACAGGCTTATTTTTTTCTAAATTTTTAAGATATTTTCTAAATTCATCTTCCCAAATCATTCTATAGTCTAATCTTTCAAGTTCATTTTTAGAATTAGGTGTATAAACTGTAATAAAATAATAATCTTCAAATTCTGCTGTTATTACTCTTCCCTCTTTATCATGTTCTTCAATTCCAATCCCATAAGTAACAGAAATAGGCTCTATATCAGTAAAAATAGCAGTTCCTGAATAACCTTTTTTTTCAGCATAATTATAATATGTATAATAACCCGGTAACTCTAAATCTAATTGTCCTTCACTCATTTTTATTTCTTGTAGACCAATAATATTTGGCTTTTGATCATTAAAATAATCTAAAAAGCCCTTTTTTATGCAAGCTCTTAATCCATTTACATTCCAAGATATATATTTTTTCATTTTTCACCTCTTTAAATAATATCTACCATTATACTTTATTTATCAAAATAATACAAATAAAAAAATAATTGCTTTAATATAAGCAATTATTTTATATATTTTACATTTTCATTATATACAAATCCTAAATTTTTACTTTCATTTTGTATATTTATAATATTTGATATTGCTATTAATTCTGATTTCATTGAATCTATTTCTTTTTCTACTCTTTCTATACCTTTTATGTTTGCATAATTTTCACGTGCTATATTTGTTAATTTAAATTCTGTAACAATGCTTATCATTGCAACTACTGCTAAAGGTAATAAAAATAAACTTAATTTAAAGAAAGCTACTTTCTCTAAATTTGCTCTTAATTTTCTAACTTTTCTTACATCTATTAATCCTTTTTTTCTTCTTAATACTCTTTCTTTTCTCATTACTCTTCTCCTTTTATAAACACTCTAAGTTTTGCTGAGTGTGCTCTATTATTTTGCTCTAATTCTTCTTCTTTTGATACAATTGGTTTTCTTGTTAATACTTTACCTTTTGGTCTATTACCACATTTACAAATTGGCAAATCAAATGGACATGTGCATGGATTTTCATAATTTCTAAATTTTTCTTTTACAATTCTATCTTCCAATGAATGGAAAGTAATTACTAATAATCTCCCACCTGGGTTCAATAATTCTATTGATTTATCTAAGGCTTTTTCAAGTACTTCAAGTTCTCTATTTACATAAATTCTAATTGCTTGAAAAGTTCTTTTTGCAGGATGCTTTTTCATACTTTTTCCAATAGCTTTTATTACTATATCAGCAAGCTCAATTGTTGTTTCAATTTTTTTATTCTTTCTATATTCAACTATGTATTTAGCGATTTTCCTTGATTTTGGTTCTTCACCATACTTATATAAAATATCTGCAATCTCTTCTTCTTTAAAATCATTTATTACTTCATATGCACTTATTTCTTGACTTTCATCCATACGCATATCTAGTTTGGCTTCTCTTCTATAAGAAAATCCTCTTTTATCATCATCCAATTGTTTTGAAGAAACCCCTATATCCATTAATATTCTATCAACTTTATCATATCCTGCTAAATATGCAACAACATCTAAATTTTCAAAATTATTTTTAAATATACTTACTTTATTTCCAAATTTTTTTAATCTTTCACTTGCAAATTTGATTGCATTTTCATCTTGGTCTATAGCAATAAGCTTTGAATTATCAGTAGAATTTGATAAGATACCTTCACTATGTCCTCCTCCACCAAGTGTGCAATCCATATATATTAAATCCCTATTTTCTATGATATTTTCTAAAACTTCACTGTATAGTACCGGTAAATGATATTCCATTTTCAACCGTCCTTTCTTAGAAGTCTATATCTATTTCTCCCATTATTTCGTTTATATCTTCATCATCTCTATATGTATCAAGTTTTTCACTATCCCATATTTCAATTTTGTTACCCATTCCAATTACTGTGGCTTTTTTTGAAAGCTCTGCATATTTTTTTAAAGTAGATGTAACTGTAAGTCTTCCTTGTGAATCAAGTTCAATTTCTTGTGCAGATCCTATAATAAATCTTTTAAATTTAGTAGCTTTTTCATCTGTTTGTTTTACTTTTGATAGTTTTTCTACAACTTCTTTCCAGTTTTCAAGGTTATATAAATCTATTTGTCCATTAACACCTTTTGTTATAAAGAAATTTTCACCATTAAGCATTTCTCTAAATTTTGCTGGAAGCATCAAACGACCTTTAGTATCTACGCTACAACTATATTCACCTATAAACATACATACACCTCCTTTTCCAAAAAATCTACCACTTTCAACCACTTTCAACCACTTTCTTCCACCTTTCACTAATTTATACCATATAAATTGTTAAAAGTCAATGATTTTACTAGATTTTTTTTGATTTTTTCATAAAAAAATGAGTTACTTAATTTTAAGTAACTCATTTAAAATATTTTTACTATTTTTCAGTTATGTAATTTCTAGTTAAACATGGTTTTATGTTCCAAATATTGTCTGCATAGTCTTGAATAGTTCTATCTGAACTAAATTTTCCTCCATTAGCAATATTTATTAATGATTTTCTTAACCAAGTTTTTTGATCTTTATAATCTTTACTAATTTTTTCTTGTGCTTTTCTGTAATCAGCAAAGTCTTTTAATACAAAGTACACATCAGGTCTATTTCCTTCTACTCCATTTAATAATGAATTATATAATTCTCTAAATATTCCTGTATGTGAATCATCATATGTTCCATCAACTAATTGTTCTAAAACTTTCTTTAAACCTTCTACTGTTTCATAATCTACTCTTGGGTCATATTTTCCATATTCTTCAAGTCTTGCAACTTCATCAGCTTGTAATCCGAAGATATATGCATTTTCAGTTCCAACTTCTTCAACTATTTCTACGTTAGCTCCATCTAAAGTCCCTAAAGTTAAAGCACCGTTTAACATAAACTTCATATTTCCTGTTCCTGATGCTTCTTTACCTGCTGTTGATATTTGTTCTGAAATATCTGCTGCTGGGAATATTTTTTCTGCAAGTGATACTCTATAGTTTTCTAAGAATACAACTTTAATTTTGTTATTAATACTTGTATCATTATTAATAACTTCAGCAACAGTGTTAATTAATTTAATTATTCCTTTTGCTCTTCTATATCCAGGTGCAGCTTTTGCTCCAAAAATGAATGTACGTGGTGTTACATCTAATAATGGATTTTCTTTTAATTTATTATATAAGTCCATTATATGTAGGATATTTAATAATTGACGTTTATATTCATGTAATCTCTTAACTTGAATATCAAATATTGAATTCACATCTACTTCAACACCAGTTGTATCTTTTATATATTTAGCTAGTTTTATTTTGTTATCTTTCTTAATATCAGCTAATCTATTTAATACATTTTCATCATCTAAATATGCTTCTAATTTCTTAAGTTCAGTTAATTCAACTATCCATTTATCTCCAATTAATTCTGTAATTAATGAAGCTAATTCTGGGTTAGCATTTAGTAACCATCTTCTTTGTGTAACTCCATTTGTTTTATTTTGGAATTTTTCTGGATATAATTCATACCAATCTTTTAATTCTTGATTTTTTAAGATTTCTGTATGTAATTCTGCAACTCCATTAACTGCATGTGAACCAACAATAGCTAACCATGCCATTTTAACTTTATCATCACCAATTATACTCATTCTCTTAATCTTATTATAATCACCATTTACTTTTTCTGAAAGTTCGATTAAGAATCTTCTATTAATTTCTTCTATAATTTGATAGATTCTTGGTAATAATGGTCTAAATATATTAATTTCCCATTTTTCTAAAGCTTCTGATAAAATAGTATGGTTAGTATATGCAAATACTTTTGTAGAAATTTCCCATGCTTCATCCCAACTTAATTTTTCTTGGTCAAGTAATATTCTCATTAATTCAGGTATTGCAACAACTGGGTGAGTATCATTTAATTGAATAGCAACTTTTTCAGGTAAAATTGCAAAGTTGTTTCCAAATGTTGATTTATGTCTTCTTATAATATCTTGTAATGATGCTGATGTAAAGAAGAATTGTTGTTTAAGTCTTAAAATTTTTCCTTCTCTTTCTGTATCATTTGGATATAATACTCTTGAAATATCTTTAGCTCTTACTTCTTTTTCTGATGCTAAAATATAATTTTGTGAGTTAAATAATTTTAAGTCAAATCCTTCCGGTGATCTAGCTTCCCATAATCTTAATGTGTTTATAACATTGTTTCCATATCCAATAACTGGAACATCATATGCAACAGCTAAAACATTTTCTGTATTAACTCTCTTGAAATATTCTTTTCCAACTTCATCTCTATGTATTTCAATATCTCCACCAAATTTAACTTCAAACACTCTATCAATTCTTTTAACTGACCAAGGTGTTCCATATTGTTGCCAATCATCTGGATATTCAACTTGGAATCCATTTTCAATTTTTTGTTCAAACATTCCATATTTATATCTTAATCCATATCCATGACCAGGTAATCCTAAAGTTGCTAATGAATCTAAGAAACATGCTGCTAATCTTCCTAAACCTCCATTACCTAATCCAGCGTCCATTTCATAATCTTCAAGTTTATTAATATCTACACCTAATTCTTCTAATACTTCTTTCATAACTTCATTATATCTTAAGTTAATTAAGTTATTACTCATATATCTTCCCATTAAGAATTCAGCTGATAGATAATACATTTGTTTAACTTGATCTTGTTGTCTTGTTTTCTTTGTATTATACCAATGTTCAGTTATTTCATCCATAGTTGCTCTTGCAACAGCATAATATATTTCATATTCTTTTGCATCTTCTAAAGTTTTACTATATTGTCTTCTTAAAGATAGCAAAATTTTATCTTTTAATATCTTTTTATCCATAATTTCCTCCAATTATAATCTTATTATATTTTATACTATTTAGCTTGATTTGTCAACAATTAAACCGTTTGCATAAATTTCATGAAACTAATATCATATATGTAAAAAATTATTATAAAAAAACTACATCCTAAGATGTAGTTTTATATATCATTATTTTGCTTTTGAAACTTTTTCAGCAAATTTTTTCCCAACTTTGAATTTTAATACTTTTTTAGCAGGTATTTTTATTTCTTTTTGAGTTTTAGGGTTGATTCCTTCTCTTTCTTTTCTTTCTTGAACTTTGAATGATCCCCATCCAACGAATTGAACATCTTCACCTTTAACTACTAATTTTTCAACTGTTTCTAAGAAAGCATTAACTAACTCTTCTGATCTTTTTTTAGTTTCTCCTGTTAATTGTGCATATTCTTCAACAAATCCTTTTTTTGACATAAACACTTCCTCCTTATTTTATAATCAATATTATTATACACTTTTTTTTTGCTTTGTCAAGTTTTAACTAGTAAAAATCTATGTTTTTATCATATTTATCTAATTATATTGTATAAAATCGCAACAAATAAGAATAAAAAAGCAACATATTCTGTAAATTTTTCTATTCCTTCTTTCTCTTGATCTAATACATTTGCTGTTTTAGCAATTCCACGACTTCTGTCAGGTTGAATTAATATTACACCAATTAATATTATTGCTAATACAACTAATAAGATTACTAATAATGTTTTCATTATTTAATCCTCCTTATATTTGAGACCCAGCTTCTACAAGTTTAGCAAAACTTGCAGGTTCTAATGCTGCTCCACCTATTAATCCACCATCAATATCTTTTTGAGACATTAATTCAAATGCATTTTCAGGTTTCATTGATCCACCATATTGTACTGTAATTTCTGCAGCAATTTCTGCACCATACATATCAGTTAATAAATCTCTAATAAAAGCATGTACTTCTTGTGCTTGTTCAGAAGTAGCAGTTTTACCTGTTCCAATTGCCCAAACTGGCTCATAAGCTAATACTACATTTAAAATTCCTTTTTCACAAACACCTTTTAAACCTTCTCTTAATTGCTCTTCAACAACTTTTTCAGTTATGTTTGCTTCTCTTTGTTCTAAAGTTTCTCCAAAACATAAAATTGGTTTTAATCCATGATCTATAGCTGAACAAACTTTTTCATTTATAAATTTATTACATTCTTTATAGTATTCTCTTCTTTCTGAATGACCTACTAATACATACTCAACACCTAAATCTTTTAACATTAAAGGTGAAATTTCTCCTGTATATGCTCCACTTTCTTTAGGGTTCATATTTTGAGCTGCAATTTTAATGTTTGATCCTTTTGTTTCTCTTATAGCAGTTTCTAAACTTGTAAATGGAGCTGCTATAACCATTTCAACTGTTTTACCTTCAACTAATGGTAATAATTCTTTAAAGAATTTTTCAGTTTCTGTTCTTGTTTTATTCATTTTCCAGTTTCCAGCAACGATAATTTTTCTCATTTTTTTCCTCCAGTTTTTATTCTATACATAATATTATCATATTTTACGGGACTTGTAAATAGTCTAAGTAGCATATTTACTTATTTAATACAAATTTTTCTATTAAATCTGCTAGTATTCCTTCTTCATTACTCACACCTACATAATCAACCATTTCTTTAAGTTCTGGTTTAGCATTACTAGGAGCAACTTTAAATGCACTAGCTTCAAGTAACGGAATGTCATTGTAACTATCCCCTGCAGATATAGTACTTTCTTTATCAATATTTAATATTTCTAATAATTTATGTAAAGTTTTTCCTTTATCTACTTTGTTATTAACAACCTCTAAAAATATTGGGAATGATCTTGCAAAAAATAGCTTTTCTGCAAATTTACTTTGTTTTAATTTTGCTTCATGCTCTATTAATATCTTTGGATCTCCAAGCAACATACATTTTGTAACTTTACTAAAATCTATTTCTTCAATATTTTCTATTCTTTCTATTTCACCTAGAGTTATTTCTGCTTCTACTTTTGTAAATTCATTTATTTCACTTACTAAAATTTTATTATCATTATATGTTAAAAAATATAATCCATTCTCTTTAGCATAATAATAAATTTCTATTGCATCTTGTTTTTCAACACCTAAAGTATATATTCTTTCACCAGTTTTACAATCAATTATTTCACCACCATTAAAAGAAACAATATATCCTCCAAATTTATCCATTTCTAATTCTTTAGCAAAATCTTGCATTGCAAAAGTTGGTCTTCCACTTGCTAGAACAAATATATGTCCATTTTTCTGTGCTTTTAAAATATATTCTTTATTTATTTCTGATATTTTATGTTCACCATTTAAAAGTGTTCCATCCATATCAGTAGCAATTAATTTGTATTTCATTCACTATCCTTTCAATAAATTAACTGTTTCAATTGAAATCATTAATTCTTCATTTGTTTCTATCTTAAATATGCTAGTTTTAGAATCTTCCATACTTAAATCTATATCTCCAGATTTCCTTACTTTATTTTTTTCATAATCAAGTTTTATATTCATAAATTCTAAATTTTCACATACTTTTTGTCTTGTTTCACTTGAATTTTCACCTATTCCACCTGTGAAAATAATTGCATCGACACCTTGTAATAAAATGTAATATGCACCAATAAATTTTTGTATACTATATGCCATCATATCAAAAGCAAGCTTGGCTCTCTCATCACCACTCAACATTGCTTCTGTCAATTCTCTATTATCTGAGCTCTTACCATATACTCCTAAAACCCCAGATCTCTTATTAAGTTTTTGACTCATTTCTTCAATAGATAAATGATATTCTTGCATTATATGTAATACAATTGAAGGGTCAATGTCACCACAACGTGTACCCATTACAAGTCCAGCAAGTGGTGTAAATCCCATAGAAGTATCTAAAACCTTACCATCTTTTATTGCTGTAATTGAAGCACCATTACCCAAATGACAACTAATAATTTTATATCCACCATAAGGTTTATTTATTCCTTTTTCTAATAATAATTTTTCTGCAACCTTACAAACATATTTATGACTTGTTCCATGGAACCCGTATTTTCTTATTTTTAATTTTTCATATTCTTCATAAGGAATTGCATACATGTATGCTTTTGCAGCCATGCTAGAATGAAATGCAGTATCAAATACTGCTACATTAGGAGTATTAGGCAATAATTCTCTCATTACTTTTATCCCCATAACATTTGCAGGATTGTGTAAAGGAGCTAAAGACGAAATTTTTTCTAACGAAATTATATTCTTATCATTGATTAATAATGGTTCTGTAAATTCTTCTCCACCATGTACTACCCTGTGTCCAATTGCTTGTATTTGACTTACATCTTCAAATACTCCAAATTCATTATCTACTAAAACATTTAAAACAAATTCTAAAGCTCTTTTATGATTTGGAAATGGTTCAGGAACTTTGTCAATTTTTTTATTTCTAACAAAATTTTTGATACTAAATCTTGAATTCTCAATTCCAATTCTTTCACATAATCCTTTAATCATTACTTCTTCACTGGCAGTATCAATTACAGAAAACTTTAAAGATGAACTACCACTATTTAACACTAATATTTTCATAACTTCACCTCTTATAAAATTTCTAAAATTACCTTCTCAATTCTCTTATTATTCACTTTTAATATTTTTATTTTAAATCCATCAAACATAATATCTTTTATTTTATTATCCATAGGTATAAATCCTAATTTTTCAATTAATATTCCATTTAATGAATCATAATGGTTAGATTCAATGTTAAAGTTAAAATAATCATTAAAATCATTTAAACTAATCGATGAACTAATCATATATTTATTTTGTCCTATTTTTTGAATATCCTCATGCTCTAAATCATATTCATCATTAATATTTCCTACGATTTCTTCAAGAAGATCTTCTAGTGTTACTATTCCTGATACCCCACCATACTCATCAATTAATATTGCAATATGTTTTTTCAAACTTTTCATTTCAATAAATAGAGATTGTATTTTTTTTGTTTCAGGTACAAAATATGCTTCTTGAAGTATGTCCTTTAATTCTATGTTTTCGAATCCAATTTCATATGCTTTCTTTAATAAACTTTTAGTATGTAGTATTCCTACAATATTGTCTAAATCTTCTTTATATACTGGAATTCTTGAAAACCTTATTATATCTTCATAAGAAAACATCTCTTGTATATTTGAATCTATATCAATTGCAAACATTGAAGTTCTTGGTATCATAACTTCTCTTGCAACTTTATCTTCAAAATCAATAATTTTTTCTATCATTGCTCTTTCTGTATCTTTTATATCACTGTCATTTACCATCATTTTTATTTCTTGTTTACTAACCATTTCTAAATTATTGTTTTCATTAATTTTGAAAATTCTTAAAAATATATTAGTTGAAAAAGATAATATTTTTATAAATGGAATAAATAACTTATATACAAACAATATTATACCTATATTAGTTAAAGCTATCTTTTCAGGGTTTAAAAGAGCTAGCCTTTTAGGTATTAATTCACCAAAAACTAATGATAGATATGAAAGTAACAATGTTACTAATACAACTGATACCTGTTGATAATATTGAAATGAAAATTTACTTAAAAATCCTGCTAAAAAATTTGATAAAGAAATCGCAGCTGATGCAGATGCTAAAAATCCTGCTAAAGTAATACCAATTTGTATTGTTGATAATAAATTTGCTGGTTCTTCCATTAATTTTTCTAATTTAATTGCTTTTTCATTTCCTTCATCTATTAATATTTTCAATTTATTCTTATTAATAGAGACTATTGCCATTTCACTTCCAGAAAAAAATGCATTTATTAATATTAAGACTATTATTAATAAAATCTGGGGTAATATGGACGATCCTGTATTCATGTGATTCACTCTCCTACTTTACTGACTGCATCGCTAGATAAGCTGCACCATAAATACCAGCATCATTACCAAGTTTTGCAATTTTTATTTCTACATTTTTTTCAATAGATGTTATTAAATATTCTGGTAAATATTTCTTAATTTTATCAGTCAAGAAATCACCTGCAAGAGCAACTCCACCACCAATAACTACAATATCAGAATCTAATATTGTTAATGCTGAACTGATACCCATAGCTAAATATTCTGCAGTTTCTTCAATAATTTCTAAAGATAACTTATCTCCTTGTTTTGCACAATCAAATACATCTTTTGCTTCAGGTAATCTATCTCTTGTGATATTATATAACATATTATTTTTATTTACTTCTAATCTATCTTTTGCAATTCTAGCTATACCAGTTGCAGAGGCATAAGCTTCAAAACATCCTCTTTTTCCACAACCACATAATCTTCCTTTTTTCTCTAATGGAATATGTCCTATTTCACCAGAAGCACCGTTTTTACCAGAGATAATTTCTCCATTAACAACAACTCCTCCACCTATTCCTGTACCTATAGCCATTCCAAGCACATTTTTATATCCTTTTGCTGCTCCAACCCATAACTCCCCAAGAGTAATAACATTAACATCATTGTCAATGAATACAGGTTTTAATAATTGATTTTCAAATTCTTTAGCTAAATTTAAATTTGCTGGCCAAGGAAAATTAGCCCACATTAATACAGTTGATTTATTTACAATTGGTCCAGGTACTCCTACACCTAATGCAACAAAATCATCATATTTAATACCATTTTTTTCTAATCCATATTTTAAATGGTCCGATAATTTTTTTACTGTTTCTTCGTAACCTAAATCTGATTCTGTCTTCACTATTGTCGAATATACAATAGTTCCGTTTTCATCTAAAATACCAATTTTAGAATTCGTTCCTCCTAAATCAATTCCTCCAAAATATTTCATTTTTACCTCCATTACTTAAATATCTAATACTATTGTTTTAACCTTTGTCATAGAAAGTATACTATATCTAATACCTTGTACACCTGCACCAGAATTTTTTATCCCTAAAAAAGGGAAATTATCTGGTCCACGTTGTGTTTTATTATTTATATGTACTGTACCTACTTCTAATTCGTTCGCGAATTTTAATGCCTTATCTATATTTTTAGTAAATATAGAACTCTGTAAACCATATTCAGATCTATTTGCAATTTCCAATGCTTCTTCTTCACTTTTAACTCTTATAATTGGTAAAACAGGACCAAAAGGTTCTTCCCAAGCTATATCCATTTCTACTGTTACATTATCTAAAAGAGCAGGATAAATTAAGTTTGATTCTCTTTTAATTGAAGTTAAAGGTTTAGCACCTTTCTCTATGGCATCATTTATTAATTTCTCAACAAAAATAGCGCTTTTTTCATCTATTAAAGGGGTAATTTCTACATCTTCAAAAGGATTCCCTACTTTTAGATTTAAAACTTTTTCTTTAATCTTTTCAACCAAAGTATCAGCAATTTCTTCCATTACAAGTACTCTTTTTATTGCTGTACATCTTTGACCTGAATATGAAAATGCTCCAGCTACAATATCTTTAGCAGCTTTATCTAAATCTGCATCTTCTAAAACTATAGCAGCATCTTTTCCACCAAGTTCTAATAAAATTGGTTTCATTTTTGCTTGTATACCTATTCTTTCTCCTATTGGTGTACTTCCTGTAAAATTAATAAAATCAATTTCTTTATGTGTATTTAAATAATCACCAATTTCTGATCCTTTACCTGTTACAACTTGTAATACATCTTCAGGTAACCCTGCATTTTCAAAACATTTTACAAGTTCTATCCCAGATAAAACACCCTGACTTGCAGGCTTAAATACAACTGTATTACCTGCAATTAATGCTGGAACTATTTTTGATGCAGCTAAATTTACTGGATAATTAAATGGAGATATTGCAAGTACAACACCCATTGGTTCTCTTCTAGCTATTGCTATTTTATTTTTAGAACCTTCATCATAATTTCCACCTTCAAATACTTCTCCAAAAATTCTCATCCCTTCTTCAGCCGAATATTTAATTAGACCAACTGTTCTTTCAACTTCTGTTAGAGCATCTTTATATGGTTTTGAAATCTCTTTTGCTAATAAAGTAGCTATTTTAACTTTTGCTTTTTCTAATTCATCAGCTGCTTTATGCATATATTCTGCTCTCTTTGCAGTTGATAATTCTTTCCAAGATTTAAATGATTTACGTGCTTTTAAATATATATCATTAACATCATCTTGACTCATTTTTTTTATACTTCCAAGTAGACTACCATCTACTGGAGATAATACATTAATTTCCATTTGTAATACCATCCATATATTCAATTATTTGTTTAATTATATCTTCTTTATTTAATTCGAATAATATATCATGTCTTGCTTTCTTTACTTTTAAAAATTTAATATTATTCTTTCCATTATTTATTTTTTGCATATATTTTTTTAATTTAGTTTCTGACACTAACGCATCTCTTGTACCAAAAACAACAAAAATATTTGCATTTTCATTTATTTTCTTTATATTCTTTTTGATATATGCTGTAAGTGATAAAACATTATTATATAGTCTTGCAGATCCTTGTTTTAAATATTTATCATCTGCTAAATATGCTGCAACAACATCTTTATCTCTATTTAACCATGCAGATTTACCTTCTTTTACAAAGGATCTATTTAAAGTTCTTAAAATAAACTTGTTAATAAAACTATTTTTCATACCAAATTTCATTTCAACATTTGTAATTATTTTACCCATAAAAATAGAAAATTTCTTTTCTATTGGCATTGAAATTAAAACAGAATTTTTTAGTTTTATATCTTCCTGAAGGTATAGGCTTAGTAAACCTCCAACTCCTTTACCAATTAAAAATATGTCTTCATTTCTAACATGATTTAATTTTTTCTTTATAAATAACTTTATATCATTTAAAATTCCAGTTATTCCCTTATCACCAAAATCAGCAACTTCACTCTCTCTTAAATCTCCATGACCTCTATATTCAAATAAATAAACATCATAACCTGCATCATTTAATTTTAATGCAAAATCATTATATCTGTCTGCATATTCATAAAGTCCATGTAGCATTATCACTTTTTTCTTATTACCATTTTCATATGAAAGATATGGAATTTGTGTGCCATCAAAACTTTCAAATAATTCTTTCTTCATTATCTCCATTTATTATTCTCCTTTAAACATATTTAAAGTCATCGCGTTTAATAGGACACATATAGAACTTATACTCATTGCAAATGCTGCAAACATTGGATTCAATGTTAATCCTAATTTAACAAATATTCCTGCAGCTAAAGCTATACCAATAAAATTATATATGAATGCCCAAAAAAGACTTAATTTAATATTTCTTATTACAGACTTACTTAAATTTATCGAATTAATAATATCTATAAGTCTTTGTTTCATTAATACTATATCAGATATTTCCATTGCTATATCTGTTGATCCACCAATGCTAATACCAATATCAGCTTTCGCTAAAGCTGGCGCATCATTTATCCCATCTCCAACCATTATAACCTTATTCTTTTCTTGTAACTTAACTAAAATATCATACTTTTCATTTGGTAGTAATTCAGCATGAATCTCATCTATTCCTAAAATTTTAGAAATATGTCTTGCGGTTTCTAAATTATCACCAGTTAACATAATTGGTTTAATGCCTAATTCCTTTAATTTTTGTATTGTTACAACTGCATCTTCTCTTATATCATCTGCAATTGTAATTATTGCATTTAATATCCCATTAATTCCCACTAGAATAACTGTTTTACCTGTTTTAGAATAATTTTCTATATCTTTTAAATAATTTGATAAATCTATGTTATTATCTAACATTAATTTTTCATTACCTATTATTATTTTTTCATTTTTAATTTTAGCTTGAATTCCTCTTCCTTCAATTTGATTAAATTCATCAATATCTATTAATTTTGAATTTAAAGCTTCACAATATTTTACAATTGATGACGCTAAATGGTGTTCTGATTTTTTTTCAATGCTAAATACATAATCTAAAAGCTTTTCATTATTTGTAATATTAAAATAATCTATTACTTCAGGTTTCCCTTTAGTTAAAGTACCAGTTTTATCAAATAGAATTACATTGGCATCTCTAATAATTTCTAATAATTCTGCTCTTTTAAATAATACACCTATTTGCGTTCCTTTTAAACTACCTATCATTATTGAAATTGGTGTTGCAATACCAAGTGCACAAGGACATGAAATTACTAGAACAGAAATCGCTCTATTTACTGCAATTGCAAAATTACCACCTATAAAATACCAAAAAATAAATGTACAAATAGATATTATAAATATTGTTGGTACTAAAATCCCACTAATTTTATCTGCAAGTTTTGCAATCGGTGCTTTACTTGAAGTTGCTTCCTCTACAAGATCAATAACCTTAGCTATTATTGTATCGTTACTTTCTTTTGTAACTTTTACTTTTAAATATCCTTTTTCTAATATACTTGCTGCAATTACATAATCATTAATATTCTTCTCAACAAGTCTGCTTTCTCCAGTTATAGAAGATTCATCCGTATATCCTTTTCCTTCTATTACAATACCATCACAGCTAACTACTTCACCTGATTTTATTAATACAATATCATCTATTTCTAAATCTTCTATATCAATTTTTATTTCTTTATCATCTTTTATTATTAATGCTTTTTTTGGTGTTAAATCCATCATTTTAGCAATACTTTCAGAAGCATTTTTCTTTATTTTAGATTCAATATATTTCCCTAAACTAACAAGCGTTAATATAACTACTATAGACTCAAAATATAATTCATTTTTACTTCCTATCATCATATTAAAAATACTATAAATATATGAAGCAATAGTACTTACTGCAATAAGAGTAGACATATTTGAACTTTTATTCTTTAATGCAAGAAATCCTGATTTGTAATAATTTCTATATATATACATTACAATACTTGTAATAATCAATTGTATTATTGAAGAATATTTTGGTTCCTTTAACCCTATCATATGACCCATAGAAACATACATTAACAAAATACTTAAAATTATCGAGACTAATAAATATCTTTTATCATTATTTTTATCTTCTATTTCTAAATTTTGATTTTTATTATTACTTTTTAATAATTCAATTCCAAAACCAATTTTTTTTACTTTATCAATAATATCATTAGTATTTATTTTATTTTCATCAAATATAACAGACATACGTGATGTAATTAAATTAATACTAACATTCTCAATTCCATCTATTTTTTCAAGATTTTTTGTGATATTTAACGAACAATTTGTACAATGCATACCTGTTATATTAAATTTTTCTCTTTTCATTTAATCTCCTTCTTCTAAACAATATATACTATATTATACCATAAAAAAAAAGAATAGTATATATTTCAATACATACCATTCCTGGAAAAAAAGATGTGAATAAAATTCACATCTTTCGTATTATTTTATCCTTTTACTAAAGTTATTAATTCATCTTTAGTTTTGAACCCTAAATCTGTAGCAACTTTTTCACCATTTTTAACAACGAATAACGTAGGAATACTTCTTACACCATATTCTCCTGCTAATTCTGGGAATTGATCTACATCTATTTTAACGATTGCAAAATCAGCTTCTTCACTTAATTCGTCTAAAACTGGTCCTAATCTTTTACAAGGTCCACACCAAGTTGCAAAGAAATCAACTAATACAACTGGTTCTTTTTCAAAAATTTCTTTTAATTGCTCTGCAGCACCTAAATGTAATACTTTACTCATTTTTCTTGCCTCCTATATATATAACTATTTTGCTCCTAATGCAGTCATTGTGAAATAGTTATATGGTTTATTGAAGTGTGGTAAGAAGAAGATATCTAACAATTTAAATTTATCTATTGTTACTTTTTCTTGAATTGCAAGTGAGAACACATGTAATCCAAGTGAGATATCTAATGTAGAAGCCATTTGTGCTCCTAAGATTCTTCTTGAATTTTTATCATATACTATTTTTAATGTAACTGCATCATTTTCAGTTTTCATAAATTCAGGTTTTTGATTATCAGTAAATGTTGTTGTTTCTACTTCAAATCCACGTCTCTTAGCATTTTCTTCAGATAATCCTGTTGAAAGCATATTTAATCCATAAATTGAAATTCCATTTGATCCTTGAACTCCAATACCTTCTAATTTAGTTCCGCATACATTATGAGCAGCAACTATTCCACTTCTTACAGCATTAGTTGCTAATGCAATATAATTTACATCATCAATAGAGTTATCATATATAGTAGCACAATCTCCTACTGCATATACATCTTCTTGTGATGTTTTTTGTGTTTTATCAACTAAGTAAGCTCCATTTCTGAATAACTCAACTTTTCCTTTTAATAAATCTGTATTAGGTCTAAATCCTGCACATAATATTACCATATCAGTTGCATATTCACCTTTATCTGTTACAATTCCAGAAACTTTTCCATCTCTACCTTTAATTTCTTTTAACCATTCACCAAATGATAATTCAATTCCATGGTTAGTTAAATTTTTATTCATTCTTGTTCTAAATTCTTTATCATAATAAGTTGATAAACAATCTTCAGAAGAATCTACTAATCTTACTTTTTTACCTTTTCTTTCAAATGCTTCTGCTAATTCTACTCCGATATATCCTGCACCTATTACAGTAACGTGTTTAATATCAGGATTTTTTAATTTTTCAATTACTTCAGCTGCATTTTGGAATAATTTAACATATTGTACATTTTCTAACTCTTTACCAGTTATTGGTAAATCAATTGGTAAAGACCCTGTAGAAAGTATAACTTTATCATATTTTTCTGCAAACTCTTTTCCACATTTACTTCTTGCATAAACTACTTTGTTTTCAAAATCTATATTATAAACTTCAGTTTCCATATAAACTTTTGCTCCGTTAGATTCTAATTTTTCTTTATTTGAATAGAATAATCCTTCTGAACCATCAATTTGATCTCCTATCCATAATGCCATACCACATCCTAAGAAACTTATATTGTTATTTTTATCAAATACTACTACTTCAGTACCTGGATAGTTTCCTAAAATTGTATTAATTGTTGCTGTCCCAGCATGGTTTGCACCTACAACTACTACTTTCATACATTCCTCCTATAAATTCAATTATATACCTTATTTTACACTATTCTAGTTAAAAATTCAAGAATATCATTACTATTTGCACTAGTTGGTGATATTTTATTTTTCCACATTTTACTATATTGTGTATTAAAGAACAAGCCAAGTGTATGTCTTAGAAAATGATGAGGTTTTTCATTATTTTCTTCCATCAATTTCACATAATGAAACACACTTTCAAGTATTTGTTTATACGTTTTTTCACTTTTATTATTTAGTAAATTAATTTCATTTGCCAACATAGGATTATCATAAAAAGCTCTTCCTATCATTACTGAATCAACAAAATTGTGATGTAATTTTATATTTTCAATAGTTTTTATCCCACCATTTATTTCTATATCTAAATTTGGTCTATCTTTTTTTAACCTATATACCATCTCATAGTCTAATGGGGGTATAGTTCTATTCTCTTTTGGACTTAATCCTTTAAGTATTGCAATTCTTGCATGAACAATATATTTTTCGACATTAGTTGTATCAATAAAATTTATTAATTCTTCATATGATATAATTTTTCTATCATTTTCTAATATACCTTTTCCATCTATACCTATTCTATTTTTTATAGTCACTTTTTTCCCGGAATATTCTTTTACTGCTGCTGCAATATCTCTTACAAGTTCAGGTTCACTCATTAAATATGCTCCCATATTATGTCCTGAAACCCTATCCGATGGACAACCAACATTTAAATTAACTGCATTGTAATCCGTAAATTTTATTATTTTTGCAGCTTCAATACTTTCTTTTAAATTTGAAGTAGCTATTTGTAATACTACTGGATTTTCAATTTTTGTTTTTCTTAAAATTTTATCTCTATCACCATTTAATATTGCTTGTGTAGTTATCATTTCTGTATATAGTTCTATATCTTCATTTATCATTCTTATAAAATTTCTAAAATGGATATCTGTCCTATCTACCATAGGAGCTAAAGCTACTTTATACATATTTACCTACTTTCTATTTATTAAAAATATACCTAAAGCCATTAAAGCAACACCTATCATTCTTTCTATTGAAAAACTTTTAACTGCATAACCAAATAACCCAAAATGATCAATTATCATAGCCATAATCAATTGTGAAAACATCAATAAAATTGTTGCTAGTCCTACACCTAATGCTGGTATTACAGTTATTACAGATAGTACATAAATTGCTCCTGTAATCGCACCTAAATATTTCCACCAAGCTGTAGATGTAAATTGTGTAATAGAAGGTGCTTTTTGACCTGTTAAAATAATAAATAATAAAATTAATACTGTCCCAATTGCAAAAGATGTAAAAGCTGACCAGTAATCACTTCCTAAAGACTTACCTAATTCAACATTTATTGGACCTTGTAATGTTACAACAAATCCAGCAAATATTGCTAATAATATGTATAATACTATATTTTTTTCCATTTATTTTTCTCCTTTAATTTTTAACCATACCTCTTCCATGTTTTTTTCAAATTTATTATTACCTGGAATATAGTAAACTTTCTTTTTATTCATATATTGTTGTTTTACATAATTATTTTCATAATCATGCGGGTACAAGTATTTATTTGCACCTACTTTCGTTAAATGTATTGGAACACTCTGTGCTCCATTTTCTTCTATATCAGCAATAGCATTATTTACTGCCGTATATGCACTATTGCTCTTTGGAGAAAGTGCTAAATATATTGCACACTCTGATAAAAGTATTCTTGCTTCAGGCATCCCAATTTCTTTTACACCATTCATACAAGAAGTTGCAACATTTATTGCTTGTATATTTGCTAGTCCAATATCTTCACTAGCTGAAATAACTAATCTACGCGCAACATACATAGGATCTTCTCCTCCAACTAAAAGTTTACTCATCCAATATACTGCAGCATCTGGATCAGAACCTCTAATTGATTTTATCATTGCTGAAATTGCATCATATCTATCAACAAATACCTTAATATTTAAAACTTCCATTACTTCTTCAACACTGCTATTTAATAAAGAAGCATTATTTAAAGTTTCTAAAAAATTTATTGCAGTTCTGGCATCTCCATCTGAAATCATAGAAATATATCTTAAAATTTCAGAATTATAAATTATCTCTTCTTCTTTACTTACTTTTTCTAATATTTTAAAAATATCCTCATCATTTATTTTTTTAAATTCAAATAATAAAACTCTAGATAATAATGCTCTATTAAGAGAATAATATGGATTTTCAGTTGTAGCACCAATTAAAATAATGTTCCCATTTTCTAAATCTTCTAATAGTGAATCTTGTTGTAATTTATTAAATCTATGTATTTCATCAAAAAACAATAGTGTCTTATTGACACTATTCTTTGCTTTTTCAGATATTTCTCTAATATCACTTTTAGATGCTTTAATCGCATTTAAATATTCATACTCATAACCAAGTTTACTTGCAATTATTTTAGCTAACGTTGTTTTTCCTGTACCACTTGGCCCATAGAAAATCGAGCTTATGATTTTATTATTCTCAAGCATTTTAAAAATAATTTTCACAACATTATCTTGTCCATAAAAATCTTTTAAATTTTTTGGTCTATATTTATATGCTAATGGTGTTTTATCATAATTAAATAAATTCATAAGCTCTCCTTTCTTTTTTATCTTCCGTAAATTTCAGTTAAATGTGCAATAGTTACTGCTAAATCATCATTTAGTTCCCAACCACTTAATCTCCATTGCCAGTTTCCACTTGCAAGCCCTGGAGTGTTAATACGTGCAAATTCTCCTAAGTTTAAGTAATCTTGCATTGGAATGATTGCTGTATCTGCTACTGATCTTAATGCTAGTCTTATCATAGAATAAACTATATATGAATCATCACTTACATTTAAATAATCTCTTACTTCGCCTTTTTCTTCATCTGAAAGTTTAAAGTACCATGAATTTGTTGTATCATTATCATGAGTTCCTGTATACACAACAGTATTTGTTTCATAATTATGAGGTAAGTATTCATTTTCAGGATCTTGATCAAATGCAAACTGTAAAATTTTCATACCAGGGAATCCAGCACTTTCTTTTAATTCTACAACTTCATCTGTTAATATTCCTAAATCTTCTGCAATAATGTTTATTTCACCTAAAGCATCTTTAATTGCTTTAAATAGGTCAATTCCTGGTCCTTTTTCCCATTTACCATTTATAGCTGTTGTTTCACCATAATTAATTGCCCAGTATGATTCAAAACCTCTAAAATGATCAATTCTAATAATATCATAAAGGGATAAGTTAGCTTTAACTCTATCTATCCACCATTTATATCCTGTTTCTTTTAACTTAGCCCAATCAAATAATGGATTTCCCCATAATTGTCCTGTAGCTGAGAAATAGTCAGGCGGAACTCCTGCTACTTTAACAGGGTTTCTATCTTTATCGAATAAGAATATTTCTGGATTTGACCATGCATCAGCAGAATCCATAGATACGAATATAGGTATATCTCCTATAATTTCTACACCTTTTTGATTTGCGTAAGCTTTTACACTATTCCATTGTTTAAAGAACATAAATTGTAAGAATTTTTGATAATTTATTTCATCAACTAACTTATTTTTATATTCATTCAATGCTTCTACTTCTCTATTTTTTAATTCAGATGGCCAGTTAGACCAAGCTTCACCATTAAAATGTGTTTTTAAAGCCGCAAATAAAGAATAATTATCTAACCAATAATCATTATCATTGTTAAATTGAACAAAATCATTATTTTCTACATTGAATCTTGAAAATGCATTTTTTAATAAAGGTAATTTATTTGTATAAATCATTCCATAATCTATGCTCTCTTTATTATCTCCAAAATTAACTTCAAGAACACTAGCATCTAAATATCCTTCATTTACTAATGTTTCTAAATCAATTAAATATGGGTTTCCCGCAAATGCTGAAAAACATTGGTAAGGTGAATCACCATAACCTGTAGGTCCTAATGGAAAGATTTGCCATAATTTTTGTTTTGATTTACTTAAGAAATCTATAAATCTATAAGCTTCATTTCCTAATGTACCTATACCTTCTTTACTAGGTAAAGATGTAGGATGAAGTAAAATTCCTGCTTTTCTCATAATATTTATCTCCTTATTATATTTTTTAGTTTTATTATATCATATTATTCATTGATATCAACTAAATTTTTAACTTTTTCAAATTCCTTTGATATCTTATCACTTGTAATACTTAAATCATTAAAATCTTTTTCTAATTTATTGAAATCTCTTAATAGATTTTGCCATCTATCATTATATCTAATAAACTCTTTAGAAAATCTATCAAGTTGTGATAATATTTCTTTAGCATTTTCATTTTTCTTGTATTCTATTGCAGAAAATTGCATTGTCGTAATATATATCATTAAATTAGTTTGTGATGCTATCCATACTTTCTTTGAATATGCATATTCAAGTATCTCTGGAAAGTTTGAATAAATTTCAAGATAAATTGATTCACTCGGTAAAAACATTATTGCTTGATTAATAGTTTCTCCAGGAATAATATATCTACTTGAAATGTCATCTATATGTTTTTTTAAATCTTTTATAAATTCTTTTCTATATTCTAAACTATTATTTTCTATATATAGAATATAGTTTTCTAATGGAAATTTTGAATCTATTGCTACCTTATTTAATTTAGTATTTAAAAATACTACAGCATCTGCCATTCTTCCATTTGAAAATTTATATTGTCTTTCATATAAGTTGTTATCTCCGTATACATATTCTAAAACTTGTTCTAGTCTTGCTTCACCAAAACTACCTCTAGATTTTTTGTCCGATAATATTTTTTGAAGAGATACAACTTCTGTTGAAAGCTTTTCAATATTTTTTTGCGCTTCATCAATTTTAACTAATCTTTGTATAACTGTATTTACAGCTTCATTAGATAATTTGAATCCATCTTTTAATTTATTTTCTACTTTATCTCCTAAGTTTAATACATCTTTAGTTATATTCTCTTTAATATTTAATTTAAAATCATTTATTTCACTAGTAATATTGGTTTTACCTTCAAAAATTAATTTTGAAATATCTTCTTTTGATTTTTCATTTTTCTCCATTAATTTTTCAAGTATCTCAAACTTCATATCTTTAAACTCATCTTTATCTTTATTTGACTTAAGAAGATAAATTAAATATATCAACTGAAACACCAAAATTACAAGCAAAAATAGTATAACGTATATCATCTCATCACCTATTTTTCACTTATCAATTTATTATTTTTATATTTTAGTTCATTAACAATTTCTTCAAATTCAATTTTTCTTTCATTTGGCATATTAATCAATAAATTATTTTCTTCATCATTTTCATTTTCTACTATACTATTAAACATTTCATAGCTTAATTTATTAGGATTTATATTAATTTGATAATACTCTAATTCCTTATTTTCATCTAGAATTTCATTTATTAATTCATAATCTTGTAATAAAGAAATAGATTTAATCAATACTTTTTCAGATATACCTGTATATGCTGTTAATTCTTTCATATTCATAGGTCTCTTTAATTCATTAAATCTTAAAGAAAGAATATGTAAAATATATGCTCCTACTTTTTTCTTCATAGATAGTGACATTTCGAATTTCTCTTCAACTAATTCATTTGAAGTTTGTATCGTATACGTAATTTGAGCACCAATTAATATTATGGTCCATGCATATTTCATCCATATTAAAAATATTGGAATAAAAGCTAATGACCCATAAATTAAGTTATATCTACTAATTGAAAATTGTAAATAAATATATATAAGATATAGAATATATAATCCTAAATCTGTAATTGCTGCTCCTATTATTGCAGGAACAACTCTAACTCTTTTATTAGGTATAACCATAAATAATCCAGTTATAAACAATATTCTAATAACCATATTAAATATTCTTAAAATATATTTTGTAAGTGTTGAAATATCAGTAAATGACTTAACAAATTCAACTAATATTGAACTACTTGCAAGAATTAATAATATAAATATTGGTGTAATAAATACTAAAGCAATATAACTTATAACTTTTGCAGTAAAAGTTCTCCCCTTTCTTACATCCCATATATTATTAAAAGTATTCTCAAGTAAATCAAACATACTAATAACTGAGAAAATTAATATTGCTATCCCTAAACCTGTTAATATACCACCTTTAGCATTATCAATTAATTTATTCGTTGTTTCCAAAACATAAGTTAACACTTTTTCATTTTGTGGTATAAGATTTTGTACTTGTATTACTAATTTTTCATCTAATCCAAAGCCTTTAGCTACCCCTAAAATTATTGCAAAAAAAGGAAATATTGTTAATATCATCATATATGTTAAATTTGAAGCAAGTAATGATAAATCTTTTGAAAAATATCTCTTAAGATATATCTTTACCATATTTATTATCTTTTCAACATTGTATTTTTTTAACATTACTTAACAAGCACCATTTTCTTATTATTAAATATTTCATTTAATAATTCATCATAATTCTCAATTTTTGCTTCTTCAATTAATATTTTCTCAAGTTTTGGACTAGTATTTGGATGTTTAGGCGCAAACATTGCACAAGAATCATCATGTGGTTCAATTGATTTTTCATAAGTACCAATTTCTTTTGCTTTTTCAATTATTTCAATTTTATCTATACTTATTAATGGTCTAAATACTACAGTATCAGTAACTGAAGCTGAAGTACAATTTAATCCTTCTAATGTCTGAGATGCAACTTGCCCTAAACTTTCACCAGTAACAAGAGCTCTCAGATTATTTTTCTTTGCCAACATTTCAGCAAGTCTCATCATTGCACGTCTAGTTAAAATTGTTGCATATTCTTTATTTGTCTTTTCATTAATTGCTTGTTGAATTGGTAATATATTCATTGAATAGAATTTTGATTTACCATTATATTCACTTAAAATCTTTACTAATTCTTCAATTTTTATTAGTGCTTTTTCAGAAGTAAATGGGAATGAATGAAAAGTAACAAATTCTAATTTCAATCCTCTCTTAGCCATTAAAAATGAAGCAACTGGTGAATCTATCCCACCAGAAATTAATGATAATCCATTACCCGCAGATCCTAGAGGTAGTCCACCATAAGTATTTATTTTTTCTGTATAAATATATGTATTTTCTCTAATATCAAGTGAAATTAATACATCAGGATTTTTCATAGAAACTTTTATAAATTCAGTATTAATTAATATATGTGCTCCTAATTCTTTTGCAAAATCCATAGAATTTTTTTCGAATTTCTTATTACCTCTATTAACTTCAACCTTAAAAGTTCTAGCCCCATCATTATATAATTCAGAAGCAATTTCTAATATCTTTTCTTTTATGTCTTTTTCATCTGTATTTACTCTTATAGAAAAATTCATATTATTTATTCCAAAAACCTTTTTTAATTCTGAAATTAATTCTTTTTTATTTTCATCATTAGTATAAACATAAAGTTTAGATAAATCATTCACTAATTTTGCATCAAAAGCAACTAATTTATTATTTATTCTTTGTTTTATATTACCTTCAAAAATCCCTCTATTCTTACCTTTTAATGCTAATTCTCCATAACCAAGTCCTATAGCATTTACTTTCTCTAATTTGATATTCATTACTCCCCCTTTCTAATATCTTTAGGTTTAATCCATTCTGATTGTTTACCTTGAGTATAATTTGAAATAAATTCTTCTTTAAACTCTTTAAATCTTCCATCAAGTATTGCTTGTCTTGCTTCTTTCATTAAGTTTACTAAAAACCAAATGTTTTGATATGTTGCAAGCCTCTGACCTAATATTTCATTTGTTTTAAATAAATGTCTGATATATGCTCTAGTATAATTTCTATTAACATAATTATCAGAAACATCTAAAGGTCTATCATCATATTCATATTCTTTATTCTTTATTACAAGTCTTCCATATTTAGTAAATACAGTTCCATGTCTTCCTATTCTAGATGGATGAACACAATCCATCATATCAATTCCATTTTCCACTGCTTCTAACATATCTAATGGCTCTCCTACCCCCATTAAATATCTAGGTTTACCTTCAGGTAATAAAGGAGTAGTATGAGCTAATATTCTATACATGTCTTCACGTGGTTCTCCTACTGCTAAACCTCCAATAGCATATCCTGAAAAGCTTTCATCCATAGCTATTAATTCATTAAAAGATTTTTCTCTTAAATCTTCATAAATTCCACCTTGTACTATAGCAAATAGTCCTTGTTTTTCAGGATTTTTATTTGCCTCAATACATCTTTTAGCCCATCTTGTAGTTCTTTCAATTGATGGAATTAAATATTCTCTCGTAGATAATCCTGGTGGGCATTCATCAAGTACCATCATTATATCTGAACCTAAATTATTTTGTATTTCAATCGATTTTTCTGGTGAAATAAAATGTTTTGACCCATCATGATGAGATCTAAAATGAGCTCCCTCTTCTTTTATTTTTCTCAAATCTCCTAATGAAAAGATTTGAAAGCCACCACTATCAGTAAGTATTGGTCTTTTCCAATTCATAAAATTATGTAAGTGACCAAATTTTGCAATTAATTCATCTCCAGGTCTTAAATATAAATGATATGTATTACCAAGTATTATTTCTGAACCTATTTCTTCTAATTCTTCTGGTGTCATTGTTTTTACTGTAGCTTGTGTTCCTACGGGCATAAATACAGGTGTATGTATTATTCCATGTGGAGTTTCAATTACTCCGGCTCTTGCTCTTCCATCTTTTTTCTCTAATTTATATTTAATTGGTTTTTCCATTATATACCATCCTATTTTCTCATTATTTCTAGAATTTCTCTCATATTTAATAAATTCTTACTTAATTTTTCATAATCTTCTTTTCTCTTAACCAATACCCCTAATTGTATTAATGCAAGACTTTCTCCATTTTCTTTAACAACTTTAGTATTAACTCCTGTTAAATCTATTTTATATTCATTTAGAAGTCTCATAATATCTAACATTAATCCTGCTCTACCAACTGTTTTAATAGTGAAATACATTTGATATTTTGCTGTAGATTTTTCAAGTAAATTTTCATCCCAATATACTTCAATTTCTCTTTCTGGTTCATTTTCTAGTAATTTTAACATATTAGGACAATCTGTCCTATGTATTACTATACCTCTACCTCTAGTTACAAATCCTCTAATTTCATCTCCTGGAAGTGGAGCGCAGCATTTTGCAAAATTAAACAATGTATTATCTGAACCACTAACTTTAATACCTTGATTGTTTTCTCTAATTTTTTGAGTTGTTTTTGCTGTTTCTTCTTCTATAGCTTGTTCAATATTTACTTCTTCTTTTTTTTCAAATTTAGCTATAAAATGTTCCATAGTTAATTCATTATTTGCAAATTTATAATAAAGTTGTTCAATAGAGGTAATATTAAATTTTTTCATATATAATAATACTCTATCATCATCTTCATAATCTTTGAATTTTAAACCTATCTTATTAAATTCTTCATTTAATAAAACTTCACCCTCTTTTGACTTTATTTCAAATTCCATATCTTTAAACCATTTTCTGATTTTAGATTTAGAACTTGGGTTATTTACCATATTAATCCAGTCATTTCCAGGACCTTTTGCTGTTTTAGAAGTTAATATTTCTATTTTATCTCCATTTTCAACTACATAATCTAAAGTAACTATTCTATCATTTACTTTAGCACCTATTGTTCTATATCCTATTTGAGTATGTACTTGAAATGCAAAGTCAAGTACAGTAGAACCCGCTTGTAATTCAACAACATCTCCTTTAGGTGTAAACACAAATATCGTTTTCTTTAATATTTGTTCTGTTACCTCTTTAGCAAATGTTTCTTCTTGTTCATTATTATTTGTACCCTCAATACTTGATTCTATAATCTTCTTAACCGCAGCATAATATTTTTCATTTTTATCTTTTGATTTTTTTTCTTTATACATCCAGTGTGCAGCTACCCCTTCTTCTGCTATTTGATGCATTTCTTCTGTTCTAATTTGAATTTCAATTATTTGATTATCTATTCCTCTAACTGTAGTATGTATTGATTGATATCCATTTGCTTTTGGTACAGCAATATAATCTTTAAATCTTCCTGCAACAGGGGTAAATATTGAATGTATTAATCCAAGAACTGCATAACAATCTACCTCTTTTTTCGTTAAAACTCTTATTGCAGTTAAATCCATTAAATCTTTAAATTGTTTATTCTTTTCATACATTTTTTTATAAATACTGTATAAATGTTTAGTTCTTCCATTTACATGTGCATCTATACCTGATTTTTCAAGTTCTTTTTCAATTATTTCAATAATCTTATTAATGTATCTTTGTCTTTCTTCTTTTTTGGCATTAACAAGACCTTTTATTTCTTGATATCCTTTTGGATTTAAATAATAAAATGAGATATCTTCTAATTCTGACTTAATTTTCCCCATCCCTATTCTATGAGCTATTGGGGCAAAAATATCCATAGTTTCTTTTGATTTTTCAATTTGTTTTTCAGGGCTTTGATATTTTAAGGTTCTCATATTATGTAATCTATCTGCAAGTTTAATAATTACAACTCTTACATCTTCTGACATTGCAACAACCATTTTACGGATATTTTCTATTTGTTTTCCTTCTTTTTTAGGTAAATTTCTTAATTTTGTAACACCATCAATTAACGTTGATACATCTTTCCCAAAACTATATTCTATATCTGATAATGTAATTAAAGTATCTTCAACTACATCATGTAAAATTCCTGCAACTATAGTATCAGTATCCATTCTTAGAGCAAGTAAAATTTCTGCTACTTCAAGTGGATGAACAATATATTCTTCACCACTTTTTCTTCTTTGATCTCTATGAGATTCTTCCGCTAATACATATGCTTCCTCTATTTTTTCAATATCAAGTTCTTTATGATTCTCAACAATATCCTTTTTAATTCTTTCAAAAACTTCTCTACCTGTAATATGTGCCATAAATATCTCCCTTAAGTCAGTATTCTAACACTAAATTTTACCATTTTTTTTTGATTTATGCAAATTTATTATCCAAAAAAAAATACTGAAAATTCAGTATTTTTATATATTATTTTCTCTAATTAAATTTAAAGTAACTTTATCAATTTTATTATTAACTCTTAAGGCTAATTTATCAAACAACTCTTTACTAATTACATATCTTTTGTTTCTAATTTGAACTCTAAATGTATTATCTTTATTAAGCTTAATTTGTTTTATTCTATAAACTTTACCCAAATTATTTTCATAGATATCTACAATTTTTCTAACAAAAACATCTAAATCGTATCTTTTTGATATTTCTAATGATTTATCTCTCATATCTTTTCTTTGTTGTTCATTTAATGAATAAAAAGTATCGATTTTCTTATTTAACTCTTCTTCATTTTCAAAGAAATATCCATTTTCACCTTCGTATAATAAATCTTTTAAAACAACCTTATCACTACAGAATAATACCTTACCTGTTGACATTGCTTCAATGAATGTTAAACCTTGTGTTTCAGTCGTACTTGCAGATATGAATGCATCTGCTACATTATAGTAGTCTGCAACTTCACTATATTCTTTTTTCCCACAAAATATTATGTTTTGATAATTATATTTTTCTTGAAAATGTTTAAGTTCCGGACCTTCTCCAACAACTAATAATGTTAAATCTTTTCTTACTTTTATAGTTTCAAGTATTATTTCTATATTTTTTTCTTTAGCCACTCTTCCTAAATAAATCATTACTTTTTTATCTTTTAGATTATATTCATCTTTAATTCTTTGTATATTTTCATAATTTGGATTTCTAAATCTTTCAAGATCAATTCCAGATGGTAATACTCTTACATCATTATTCTTAACAGAATACTTCATTAACACATCATAAGTTTTTTTTGAAGGAACTATTACAGTATTTGATGGATAACAATATATCTTAGAAATCATTTCTACAAATCTTACTGATGGTTTATCTAATATAGAAATATTCATAAAATTAATATAGTGTGTATAGTCCTCAAGCATAGTATGGTAAGTATATACTAAAGGTATTCCTAACACTTTTGCAATCATCCTTCCTAAAATCGCTACACCAAATTCTGTATGTATATGGATTACATCTAATTTTAATTTTCTAATTTCATTAAATCCTCTAAAATGAAAAGGACCTGTAAATGAATAATTATAGAAATCCTTCAATAAAAATGATGGTAATCTATATACATTTCCATCTTTTTCAAGCTTAAAGCTATCATTACAGGTAATTACATAAACTTCATGACCAAGATTTTCCAAACCTTTTCTTAATGTATCAACACACACAGCCACACCATTTGCATGAGGTAAATATGTGTCTGAAAATAACCCTATCTTCATTATTTCTCCTTTTTTTTCAACTCTGCTAATCTATATTTTAAAAAATCTTCAAATGATAATGCTTCACATCCACATACCAATTCATCATCTTTTTCAAACTCTTTTTTTAATTTTTCATACAATTCTTTATTAATTTCCATTATTATTTCCATTCTTTTTATCTTTTACATGTTGTTCTATTATTTTATCTAATTCTTTATCTGTTTCACTTTTATCTTCTACTTTTTCTTCAACTTTTTTTTCAGTATTTTCTTCAGAATTTTCTTCTTTTTTATCTTCTACTTTATTTTCAGTATTATCTTCTATTTTTTCTTCTTTAACATTTTCTTTTGGCTCTTCTTTTTTTTCTTCTTTATTTCCAGTTTCATAAAATCCATTTTTTCTAATATTATATTCTTGAACTAATAAATCTGTATTATTATATGCATTTTTTCTTATATATTTAATTCTAGAATATGTAAAAAATAGTCCTAAAAAGAATATTATCCAAAATATAGCTCTCAAAATATTTTTAAATCTTCTCATATATCCACCTATATTAATTTAGTAAGTATTTTTTTTGAATTTTCTGCAGCAATATTTACAAATTCGAAAAACTCCATTCCAGATTCATCTGTGACAGTATCAGAAATAGATCTAATAATTAAAAAATCTACTCCTAAAAGATATGCTGAATGTGCCACAGATGCAGATTCCATATCTACACACATTGCATCAAATTCTTTTCCGATTGTTATTTTTTCTTTTGCATTTGAAATAAATTTATCACCTGAAATTATTCCACCAAAATATACATTTTCACCTTTTAGTTTTTCCATACTTTCATCAAGTATTTTCCCAGGTCTAAATAATGACGTTTCCATTCTTGGAATTACACCTTTTTCATGTCCAAATTCTGTTACATCAAATAAATATTCTTGTAATTTAGTTGAAATTACAATATCCCCTATTTTTAATTTTTCTGAAGTAGATCCTGCTACTCCTGAAAAATATATTTTTTCAACATTAAATTCTTTAACTAATAATGTTGTAATAATAGCTGCATTAACCATTCCAATTCCACATTCAACTAAAACTACCTCTTTATTATTTAATAATCCTAAATAAAATGTATTACCATTTACAACTTTTTCTGTAATATTCTTCATTTCATTTTTTATTACAGTTATCTCTTCGTGCATAGCACCTATTATTCCTATCATATTTACTCCTATTAATTGTAATACATATATTTTAACATTTTTGAATATAAAACACAAATTTTTTAGTTTTCTAAAAATTCAAGAGCTTCTTTATATTTTTTAATTTTTTTATATCAATTATAGCAACACTATTTAGTCTTTTTAAATTTGAATTGTGTTTTAAGTCTTCTATTTTACTTTTTTGCAATATTATTATTTTTAACTCTTTCTAAGTATTCCATATACTTTTCCCCTTTAACTTTTGTTATCACTTTAACTGCTTCAATAACATCTTTATCAAAATATACATTTAAATCTTCTAATGTATAATCACTATCTTCTATTACATCATGTAATAAAGCAACTATTTTCTCTTTATAACCATTTACTTTCAAAGAAAGATATATAGGATGATATATATACCTTTTACCACCTTTATCTTTTTGAAAAAAAGGTGATTCGGGATTTTAAAAAATCCTTGAATCACCTCTTTCTTTTCTATATAATTTAATCACCAAACAAAACTAACAGAAAGGAGTGATAAACATGACATCTAAAATCAAATTCATCTAGATGTCATATCTGTAACTTTCAACATAAAATGAAACTTACTTGTAAATCTAGATTATGTAATTCTTGTGGATATAATTACTCTATTAAATGGACTAACTCCATCACTAATCAATTAATTAATATTCCTCATAGACATGTTCTTTTTACTATTCCTCAACAATTTAGAAAA
>NZ_WOEI01000015.1 GCF_009733925.1 Streptobacillus canis
TTTTTACTTCTTTGTTTTCTTATCTCAAAGTTATTGTCTTTACCTTAAATTGACTTCTTGTCTTTCTTGTTTGCTTTATTTATTCCTTTTCTTTCCATTGTCCTCGTCCTTATTGGACATTAATAATCTTACCATAATAAGACCATTTATGTCAAGAACTTTTTTTATTTTTTTATATACTACAATATATAGTTTACTCAACCTAATTTTACCACAATATTTCGTTAGTTATTTTACACTAAAACATTTTTAATCTCCATTCTCTACCTATATGTATAGGTATATTTTTATACTATATATGTTGTAATAACATATTAAAAATGGTATAATTGGTATATATTGATTTTAAGTAGGTGATTTTGTGATTTCAATTATTCTTGCTGCAGGTAAAGGTACAAGAATGAAGTCAAACATCTCTAAACTAATGCATAAAGTAAATGGAGAACCTATGATAGTTAAACTTGTTAGAACTCTAGATGAAGCTGGAATTAACAAGAACATATTAATATTAGGTTACTTAAAAGAACAAATACTTAAAGTACTTAATTTAGAACATGTTGTTCAAGAACAACAGTTAGGTACTGCTCATGCAGTTATGATCGCAAAAGATAAAATATTAGAAAATGATGATGATATTTTAATTTGTAATGGAGATGGACCTTTATTAACTGTAGAAACAATTAATAGAATGAAAGAAAAATTTGAAAAAGATTCATTAGATGGTCTAATTCTATCTTGTGTTGTAAATGATCCTTTTGGTTATGGTAGAATAATCAAAGAAAATGGAAGAGTTACTGACATAATAGAAGAGATAGATACAACTGTGGAACAAAAAAACATTAAAGAAATAAATGCAGGTGTCTACTTATTTAAGAGAACTCCTCTTCTATCTATACTAGATAAGTTTAGTAATGATAACAAAAAAGGTGAATACTATTTAACTGATGCTGTTAAATTATTAAACGCTGAAGGATTAAAGGTAGATAGTTTAGTTCTTGAAGATGAGAGAGAAATGTTAGGAGTTAATTCTAAGTCTCAACTTGCAATGGTTTCTAAAATATTAAGAGACAGAAAAAACGAAAAACTTATGGACGATGGGGTAATACTTATAGATCCTAATGCTACATATATAGAAGAAGATGTAGAAATAGGCCAAGACACAGTTATATACCCTAATGTATACATAGAAAAAGGGACAAGAATAGGAAATAACTGTACTATTTATTCTGGGTCAAGAATAAAAGGCTCAACTATAGGTAATAATGTAAGTATAGATAATAGTGTAATAGAACAATCTATAATAGAGGATAATGTAAGTGTAGGACCATTTGCACACATTAGACCTAATTCATTATTAAAAGAAAAATCAAAAGTAGGAAATTTTGTTGAAATTAAAAAATCTATATTACACCCTGGTGTAAAATGTGGACATCTAACATATATAGGTGATAGTGAAGTTGGAGAAAACACTAATATTGGTGCTGGAACTATTACATGTAATTATGATGGTGTTAAAAAGCACAAGACTAATATAGGTAAAGATTGCTTCATCGGAAGTAATAGTATATTAGTATCTCCAGTAAATATAGGAGATAACGTACTAACTGCAGCTGGTTCAGTAATAACTAAAGATGTTCCTGAAGATAGCATTGCATTTGGTAGAGCAAGACAAGTCAATAAAATTGGAATAAATAAAAAATAAGAGAAAGTGTGGGATTTCGAAATGTACAACAATCATGAGATTAAAGTTTACGCTGGAACTTCAAGTACAAAATTAGCTGCTAAAATAGCAGAAAAACTTGGAATTAAACTTGGAGATAGAACCATTATTAGATTCGCAGATGGAGAAACATTTGCTAAATCTAACGAAACTGTTAGAGGATGTAAGGTATTCGTAATACAATCTACATCTAAACCTGTTAACGAAAGTATCATGGAATTATTAATTTTCATCGATTCATTAAAGAGAGCATCTGCAACTGAAATTATAGCAGTTATTCCTTACTACGGTTATGCTAGACAAGATAGAAAAGCATACCCAAGAGAGCCAATTACATCTAAATTAGTGGCTAACTTATTAACTACTGCTGGAGCAACAAGAGTAGTTACTATGGATTTACACGCAAGACAAATTCAAGGATTCTTTGATATACCAGTTGATCATATGGAAGCTTTACCGTTATTTGCTAAATACTTCTTAGATAAAGGATTTAATTCAGATAACACAGTAATAGTATCTCCAGATGTTGGTGGAGTTAAAAGAGCTAGAGCATTAGCAAAATGGTTAAACGTACCTTTAGCTATAATAGATAAAAGACGTGAAAAAGCTAATGTATCAGAAGTTATGAACCTTATAGGAGAAGTTAAAGGTAAAAAAGCTATCTTAATAGATGATATTATAGATACAGCTGGAACAATATGTAACGCTGCTGCTGCACTTAAAAATGAAGGTGCATTAGAAATTTATGCATGTGCTGTTCACGCAGTATTCTCAGGTCCTGCAATAGAAAGATTAAAAAATTCAGAATTCAATAAAGTTATAGTTACAGATACTATAGAATTACCAGAAGAATCTAAATTTGAAAAATTATCTATAGTTTCTACAGCAAGTATGTTTGCTGAAACTATAAACAGAATCTTTATTGAAGAAGCAATAAGTGACTTATTTGAAATACCTAAAAACTTAGACGTGGAAGGGTAAAATGAATAATACTGTTATCCTTTTTCCAACTGATACAGTCTATGGATTAGGATGTCTTCCTCAAAAGGAAGCTTTAGATAGGATATTCAAGATAAAAAATAGAGATAAGAATAAGAAAATTATTGCACTAGTTTCGAAAAAAGAAACTATAAATAAGATTATAGAAACCAATCAATTAATTGATAAAATCACAGATAGGTTCTTTCCAGGACCTATCACTGTGATTGCAAAGTCAACTCCATTTATTAAAGAACTTCTAGGTTATGAAGATATAGGGATAAGAATGCCTAATAATGAATTAGCTTTAGAAATAATTGAAAAATATGGAGGTATTTTAATGACCACTTCTGCTAATATTAGCGGTAAAGATGCTCCAAAATTATCTTCAGAAATAGATGAAGAAATATTAAAAGCTGCTGATCATACATATATAGATGATAGTAATCTAAGCGGGATTTCTTCAAGTATATTTAAAATAAATGGCGAAGACATCACTATATTAAGAAAAGGAACTATTCCCTTAATAGAATTAGTAAAACTTAAGGAGGAACAATTTGAAAGGTAAATTAGTAAACCCTAATAACATCTCAGATATGGATGTTATGAACGCAAAAAGCCAAGCAACTATGGCTGCTTTACTTCAAAAAATAGGTAAAGGAAAAAGAAAAAAAGAAGTAACATTAAGTAAAGGTTCTCAAAAATATTTAGAGCAAATGATAGGTGAAATGAAAAAACAAATGGTTATGTATGAAAAACACTTACCAAATCTATTTTCATTCTTTAGCTATGTAGAAAAACAATTACATGTAGGTAAAAAAGAAAAAAGACCTAAAGAAAAAGTGTTAGCTCTATCTTTTGAAGAATATGATTTAATAGTTAAACAAATGAAAGATGTTATTAAAGGATTAGCTTTAGAAAAATCTAAATTAAAATGGTATAACATCATCAAAAAAACTATGTTTAATATGATGACTAAACAAACAGAAGAGTTATTAAAAGAAATGAAATAATAAACAGGGGTGTTAAATGGGGGATAATAACAAATATGAAGCAACTACCTCAAGTATAAGTTGCTTTTTATTTAATTTAGAAAATATTTTAGACTTAGCTATTTCAAAAAATGCTACAGATATACATATTAGAGAATATGATAATAGATGTAAGCTTGAATTTAGAATTAATGGTATTGTTAATAATATAGATAACGTTGATAAATTAAATGTTAGAGAGATAATTGCAAAGATAAAGATAATGTCTAAATTAAATGTAGCTGAAAAAAGACTTCCACAAGATGGTGCTTTTACTTATACATTTAATAATAGAAAGTATGATATGCGTGTTTCTACATTACCTAGTAACAAAGGAGAAAATGTAGTTTTACGTATTTTAAATTCTACTCTCAATGACATTAGCTTAGAAGCTTTAGGATTTGATAATTCTACAATAGAGATACTTAAAAACTCATGTACTAAATCACATGGATTAATATTAATTACAGGTCCAACTGGCAGTGGTAAATCTACTACTCTACTTTCATTAATACATATATTAATGAAAAGTAAAAGGAAAATAATTAGTATAGAAGATCCAATAGAAAACAAGCTTGAAGATATAGTACAAATACAAGTTAAAGAAGAAATAGGACTTAGTTTCGAAAAAATATTAAGAACTGTTTTAAGATCTGATCCTGATATCATAATAATAAGTGAAATTAGAGATGAAATTACGGCTCAAATTGCAATTAGATCTGCACTTACAGGGCATCTAGTCCTTGCAACATTACATACCAACGATAGTATTTCTACTATAAATAGATTAATAGATATGAATATACCTAAATATTTAATACTTGATTCACTACATTGCATATTATCACAAAGGCTAGTTTTCAATGGAACTAAAAGAGTTTGTGTATCTGAAATACTTGAAATAGATGATGAAATAAAGAAAATACTAAATATAAATACTGATAAGGTTAATATAGAAGAAATACTAAAAAATAGAGGGTTTGTAACTCTAAAAGAAAAACTAGAAAAGAGGTGTGAACTTGAAGGATATTATTGTTTATGATTTTGATAAAACTATTTATGGTGGTGAAACATCAACTGACTTTATGAAGTTTTTTCTTAAAAGAAATCCAAAATATCTTTTAAGAATATATAAGGCACTTCATTCTTTATTTTACTATAATTCGGATTTAAAGAGATCTAAAGAAATATTTTTTGAAATATTAAATGGAGCTCCTATTGAATTTCTAAAAAATGAAATAAATGAATTTTGGAAAATACATAAATCAAAAATATTTCCATGGATATATGAAGAAATTAGAAATAACAAGAAAGAAGCAGAAGAATTAATTTTAATTTCTGCTACTCCAGAACTTTTTTTAGAAGAAATATCTAAAGAATTAGGTTTTGATAAATTGATAGGTACTACTTTTACTAAACAAGATAAATTCTTTGTAAGTAAAATTGATGGAAAAAACTGTAAACATCAAGAAAAAGTAGTTAGATTAAAAGAATATTTGCCTGATTTTAATATACTAGCCTTCTACTCTGATAGTATGTCAGATAAACCTTTATTTGATCTAACAGATAGAAAGTATTTTATACATAAAGGGGTTAAAAAGGTAGGTCTTCCTAATGAATAATATCAAAATAGTTTATCAATATGATGGAAGTAATTTCTATGGTTCACAAAGACAAAAAGACAAAATTACTGTTCAAGGTACTATAGAAGAAATACTAAAAAATTCATTTAATGAAGAAGTTAATATGATAAGCTCTGGAAGAACAGATAAGTATGTGCATGCAAAAATGCAAATATCTAATTTTATACTTACCAAAGATATTAATTTAGATATCGTGAAAAAGAAAATAGAAAAATATTCTGATTATTCTATTAAAATTCTATCTATAGAAAAAGTTAATATTGAATACAATTCTAGATATGACAGTACTGAAAGAACCTATGAATATATTTTATCTAATCAAAAGAATATTACTCCTTTTGAAAGAAAATATATAGCTGGTATTAATTATGATATTGATATAGATAAAATAAATGATATTTTAAAACTATTTATAGGGACACACAATTTTTCTAGTTTTTCTAAAAAAGATAATAAAGCAGAGAAAAATCCAATAAGAGAAATATATGAATGTTACGCTATAAAAAAAAATAATAATATCCATATATATATTAAAGGTAATAGTTTTTTAAAAACTATGGTAAGAATAATAGTAGGAACAACTCTAGCTATTTATGAAGGAAAAATTGAAAAAGAATATATACAAAACAGATTTGATTTTCCTAATCCTGATGCTAAAAAATATATAGCGCCAGGAAATGGCCTTTATCTATACCACGTAAAATAAGGAGAAGAAATGAAAATAACTATACAACAATGTATATTTTTAATATCAAATTTAACAAAAAAACAAAACAGAATTTTATTAAACTTAAATTCTTATTCTAATATACCTTTAAAGGTAAATGGTAAAGATGTTTTTGATAAAACACAAGCTAAAGAAATGTTAGCTGTTTATGCTGAACTTGAAACAATTAATGAAGATTTAGCTACATTAAAAACAGCATTAAACAATGCTAATGCAACTAACAAAATAGATGGAAAACCACTATTTTTCCATTTAGAAGACGTTAAAAACAAGAGATCTTTAATTACTTTCTTAGAAAGAGTTTTATCTTCTAACACATCTACTGTAGAAAACGGAGTTGGAGTAGTAAACTATGGTGTATTAAATGAAAAGACTTTAAGAGAAGATTTAGAAAAATTAGAAAAAGAGGTTAACTCTATGTCAGAAAAAATAGATTTAGAAAATTCTAAACTAACAATAGAAGTTAACCTAAAAGGTAAATATTAATTTTATTTTGGTAGTAATTCTTTTTTATTTCAATAATAAGATTCGAACGGTATTTTTTACAATTTATTTTATTTTACGATTTATATTTCCGAACGATTAGACCTTATATTTAACAACCAAAAAAGAATTTACGATGGAGTTTACTCAAAAACTTTTTTAGGACAAGTTTTGCCTTTAGCGTCCTATATTAATTCAAACATTTCAAGCATTTTAACAAACCCATCATTATCTATACTATCTGTAACATATTTAGCATGAGATTTAACAAGATCAGTTGCATTACCCATAGCAACAGAATATTCTACTACTTTAAACATAGAGATATCATTATTTCCATCTCCTATAGCTATGGCTTCACTTGGATCTATATTTAATTCTTCCATAAATGCTTTTAAACCATTACCTTTACTTGCATTTTTATTAAGTATTTCTATGCTTATAGGGATAGTTCTTACGTGATAAAATCTTTCAAGGAACTTTTTATCATGATTTTTTTCAAATTCATCTAATTTTTCTTTAGGCCCCATGATATTTACTCTGGAAATTTCAATATTTTCATCTTCTTCAAATTTACCCATTTCTTGTAATAATACATCATTATCTTCTACTATTTCTGGGAATATTTTATCAACATAATATAGCTTTTCTGGTGTATATACACTTAAATCATAACCTTGTTCAATATTTTCCCTTATATATCTATAATCATCTAATGTTAAAGAAAAATGCTTAATTATTTCTCTAGTATCTATATGTTGTACTACAGCTCCTGTTGTAAGTATTGCATAATTACCTTTTCCAGATAACTTTAGTAAATCAAACATTTCATATAGACTATCAATACTTCTTCCAGTATTTACAACTAACATTATCCCACTATCTTCAAGTTTATGAAATGCTTTAATTACACCCTCGGATAGTTTTGAATTTTTAAGTATAGTTCCGTCTAAATCAAAAGATATTAATCTTATTTTACTCATCATTATCCTTTCTATAAAAGAAAAACACTTAAATACTAAGATAAAATCCATTCTTTAAGTGTTATATATTTTAATTTTTATTATCTTTTTTTAGAAGCTTCGAATTTTTCCCAAATTCCTGCTTTAGTTAAGATAGATTTTACAGTTTCTGTAGGTTGTGCTCCATTTGATAATAATTTTAAAATTTCTTCTTCTTTTAAAACTACTTGGTTTTCAGAAACTAATGGGTTGTATGTTCCAACATAAGCTACTGCTTTTCCATCTCTTTTTCCTAATGCTTCCATTGCTGCTATTCTATAGAAAGGTGCTTTTTTTCTACCTAATCTAGTTAATCTTAATTTTAACATTTATTATTCCTCCAATTATTTATTACAACACATTTTACAATATTAATTGAACATTGTCAAGTATTTTTTATTGACAAAACAAATTTTATTTTTCATCTTCTAAATACATATTACGTGCTGCATCAACAATCTCGTTATATGATAAATCTCCCGGTTTTATTTGTCCTAAAACTTTAACTCCTAATTTCTTAGGTTTAGGGAATTTGTCATATCTTGAATAAGCTTCAAAAGCTCCATCTATTTTCAAGCAAGTTACTGGTACATTAAGTTCTTTAGAAAGTATTGCAAATACCTTCTTGAATGGCCCAAGTTTACCATCTTTAGTTCTTGTTCCTTCAGGGAAAATAAATATATTTTTTCCTTGCTTTAAAGCTGATGCGACACTCTCAATAGTTCCTTTAATATTCTTATCTATATCAAGTAATAGTATATTACTATGTTTAGCAAAAAAATTCATAAAAGCATTTTTAAAATACCAATTTATAGCTAAAGTATATGTTTTTTCTGATATTTCTTTAGGTATTAACAAACTTAAAGCTAATCCATCAATGAAACTTTCATGATTTGCAATAAAAATTTGTTGTTCGTTTTTAATTTTATCTGAATTTTTAATATCTATTCTAAAGTATAGTTTGAATAATAAGAACACTAAAGGCTTTATTAATGATATTAACCAACCATCTTTAAAATCTGTTTTTGGGGCATTTTGAACAACTTCTTTCCATTGATCTGTAGTTTCAATAAATCCATTTGATTTTTCTGATATATATTTTGATAATCCTAATAAACTTAAATTATCTTTAAAATCATTTTCTGACATTTTTATTCCAAAGCTATTTTCTATAAATGTTAATAATTCAACTTGATCTAACGAATCTAATCCAAATTCTACTTCTAAATTTTTATCTACTTCAGGATAAGCTCCTTTCATTTTGTAGATATATTCTTTAAGTATTTTATATTCTTCACTATCAGGTTCATTTACTGGTGCTTTTTTCTCTACTTTAGCTTCTCCTGAATAAACATCTTTTAGCATAAATCTTCTTACTTTACCTATTCTTGTCTTAGGTAATTCTTCCTCAGTTACTTTATATTCTAATAATTTCTCATAGTTATGTACTAAACTATTATAAATTTCTACAGCATCTTTAATATGAGCATTAATATTTGAAACATTTAATCTCTTAGCTTCATTTCTATCTACTACAATTAATGCTGCTAACTTATCATTATGCCCTAAAATTCCAATCTCCTTAATTATTGGATTAGTTGAAGACATGAATTTAATTTCTAATGTTTCAGGGTCTACATTTTTACCATTAGATAATACTATCATTGCATTTTTACGTCCTACTATAGTAATATATCCTTCATCATCTACATCTACCATATCCCCTGTTTTAAACCATCCATCCTCAGTTAATACTTCAGCTGTTTTTTCAGGTTTATTATAATAGCCCATCATTACTATAGGCCCTCTTACCCATATTTCTCCATCTACTACTTTTATTTCTACATTATCTACGTGAAGACCCACTGTTCCTGCTTTATAACCATGATTAGGTGTATTTCCAGCAAAAACTGGTGACGTTTCTGTAAGTCCATAACCTTCACAGTAATCAAATCCTAAGACATTAAAAAAATTAATAATTTCAATATCAGATTTAGCTCCTCCCGCTATTAAACTTCTTAATTTCCCACCAAATTTATCATGTACTTTTTTAAATACAAATTTTGAAAATTGCTTATTTTTTAATTTCTTAGCTAATGAATATATTACTCTAGTTATCCATTTTGAATCTATAGTATCTTTTATTGATTTATAAAATAGTTTATACACTCTTGGAACCATAGAAAGCATTGTTACATCATTTGCAGCTAATGCTTTTAATATATCTTGACTAGATAATTTCTCTACTAATACAACTGAATATTGATGTTCATGATACATATAATAAATATTAGTTGCCATAAGAGGTAAGATATGATGAAAAGGTAAAACTGCTAAAGTTTGTTCATCATCCCATGTAATATTTAAGCCTCTTATTGCTTGTATTTCGTGATATAAGTTACCAAAAGATAACATTACTCCTTTAGGTGAGCCTGTGGTTCCTGAAGTATACAACATCACAGCTATTTCATCCATATTAGGATGATTTAATATTCTTTCATCTTTTTCTATATCTGAAAATAATACTTTATCTATTACTACATCATCAACATTAAATATTTGAACATCTCTACCTATTGATTCAACAGCTGCTTTCGCAACCTCTATAGTGTTATTAGAAACATATATACATGTCGCTTGTGAATCATTTAAGAAGTATTCCAATTCTTCTTTACTTGATAGTGCATCTACTGTAACAGGTACTAAATCTCTATCCCATAAAGAATAGAAGGCATAAAACCACTGAGTTCTATTTTCCATCATAATAATACTAAAACTCTTAGGTTCCCTATCTGTAATAACATATTTTGAATAATACTTTATAGTATTAACTAATTCTGTATGACTTATTCTTGTGCCATCAAAATCTACTATAGCCAATCTTTCTGATTTATTTAAAAACATTTTTTATCCTTTCTTCCTCTTAATTTTTAACCCCCAATATATATATAACTAGTTATACATATCTCTTGCTTTTCTTACTATCTCATCATAACTTAATTCTTTTGGATTTACCTCTCCTAAATAACTTACTGTTATTTTCTTAGGTTTAGGATATTTATCATATCTTGAATATGCTTCAAAGGCCCCATCAATCTTTAAACAAGTAACTTTTACATTCATTTCTTTAGCAATAATTGCAAAAGTTTTCTTAAACGGAGATAAATTTCCATCTTTAGTTCTTGTTCCTTCAGGGAAGATAAATACGTTCTTACCTTGTTTTAAAATAGAAGCAATTTGTTCTATCGATTCTTTAATATTTCCATCTATATCTAATAAAACAACATTTGTTTCTTTTGCAAATCTCTTCATTATCTTATTTTTAAAGTACCAATCTATGGCAAGTGAGTAAGTTTTATTTGCAACTTTTCTTGGAAGTAATAAATTAAGTGCTAATGCATCTATAAAGCTTGCATGATTTGCAATAAATATTTGAGTGTTTTCTTCATCTATTTTTTCTTTACCCTTAATACTTAATCTAAAGTAAAGTTTAAATATTATCCATCCTAATGGTCTTAAGATACTAAATCCATGACCTGTTTCAAGCTCCCTAATAGGTGCATTTTCTATAATTTCTTTCCATTGTTCTTTAGTTTCAACAAATTTTTCAGATTTGCTTTTAACTAATTCAGATAATTTAATTAAGTTTATATTATCTTTAAACTCTTCATCTGTTAATTTTAATCCAAAACTCCTTTCAATAAATGAAAGTAGTTCTACTTGATCTAGTGAATCTAAACCAAATTCTAATTCTAAATTCATATCCGGATCTGGATATTCATTTTTTAAATTATATATGTATTCTTTTAATACCTTGTATTCTAGTGTATCTGGTTCTTCAACCTTAGGTTTTTTCTCATCAGTTACATGTCCTAGATATATATCATTTAACATGAATCTTTTTACCTTACCTATTCTAGTTTTAGGTAGTTCATTTTCACTCATTTTAAATTCTAATATTTTTTCATAACCATGTGATGCTGCGTTATAGAAAGCAACAGTATCTTCTATATATGATTTAACATTAGATATATTCTTTTCTTTTACCTTCTTCATATCTACAACTATTAAAGCAGCAAGTTTATCTCCTTTTGCAAATATTCCAACTTCTTTAATTATATCGTATGAATGTTCTAATAATCTATTTTCAAGTTTCTCAGGATCTATATTTTTTCCATTAGACAATACTATCATAGTATTTTTTCTACCTTTAATATTAATATATCCTTCTTCATCCATTTCAGCTATATCTCCTGTTTTAAACCATCCATCTTCAGTTATTACTTTAGCTGTTTCTTCAGGTTTGTTATAGTAACCTTTCATAACTATAGGCCCTTTAACCCATAATTCTTCATCCACTATCTTAACTTCAATATTATCAACTTTTCTTCCAACTGTACCATTTTTCTTACCATGTTTAGTTGTTGAACATGCTATTACAGGTGAAGTTTCACTTAATCCATAACCTTCAAAATATTCTATTCCTATAGCATCAAAAAAGTCTGCGATTTCTTTGTCTGTTTTTGCACCACCTGATATTACTCTAGTAAGCTTACCTCCAAAAATCTCATGTATCTTTTTAAAGACTGCTTTTGAAAACTTAACATTATTTGCTCTTTGAACTAATTTAAATAAGTTTTTAGTGGTAATTTTTGAATCTATTTTACTCTTAATAGAGCTATAGAATAACTTATATACCCTTGGAACCATAGATAGTATTGTTACATCATTATCTTGCAATGCTTTTAAAATATCCTGACTTGATAATTTATCTATGAATACCATAGAAAATTGATTGCTATGGTGCATAAATAGTAAGTTTGTAGTCATTAATGGTAGTATGTGATGGAAAGGTAGTCCTGCTAATACTTGCTCATTTTCTTCTGTAATCATTAATGATTTAATAGATTCTATCTGAGCTTCTATATTGTTAAATGTAAGCATTACACCTTTAGGATTCCCTGTAGTTCCTGAAGTATATAGCATAACAGCTAATTCTTCTCCTTCAGGATGTGAAAGTATTCTTTCATCTTTTGAAAATTCTTCTAATTTTTCTCCATCTATTTCTATTTCATCTATATTTATTACTTTAATATCTTTTTCTAATTCTTCTATAGCTTTTTTAACTACTTCATAACTTCTATTTGAAACATATATACTCACCGCATCAGAATCTTTTAAGAAATACATTACTTCCTCTACTGTTGATTCTGCATCTATTACTAGTGGTATATTTTTCTTATCCCAAATTGCATAGAAAAGATATACCCATTCTTTTCTATTTTCAAACATTATAATATTAAATTTTTGCTTTTCTTCTGTTTCTGTTATTATATATTTTGAAAAGTATTTAACATTATCAACCAATTTACTATGACTTACTTTATTTCCTTTAGTATCGACCAAAGCCAATCTTTCTGATTTTTGTAAGAACATATATAACTCCTCCTGTATAGTATAAACTACACCTAATGGTGTAGCCTATCTTTTTCTTCCTATTTGTCCAAACCCAGGTATATTTCCTGAATTAAACATCTTCATCATTTGTTTCATTTGTTCAAATTGTTTTAATAATTTATTTACTTGAGTAACATCTACTCCTGATCCTTTAGCAATTCTAATTTTTCTGCTTCCAACTTTTAATAGGTTAGGATTTCTTCTTTCTTCTACTGTCATAGAATAGATTATTGCTTCAACTCTCTTCATTTCTTTTTCAGCACCAGTTAAATCTATATCTCCTATTGCACCCATACCCGGTAACATTTTAAGTATTCCTCCAAGAGAACCCATTCTCTTGATCATCTTAAATTGTTTTAGGAAATCTTCAAAATCAAATTGATTTTTTCTAAATTTAGCTTCCATTTCACGTGCTTCTTTTTCATCTATTGCATCTTTAGCTTTTTCAACTAATGATACAACGTCTCCCATTCCAAGTATTCTACTTGCAAGTCTTTCTGGATGGAAAACTGAAATATCATCTAATTTTTCACCTTCAGAAATATATTTAATAGGTTTACCTGAAATTTCTTTAATTGAAAGTGCTGCCCCTCCACGAGTGTCTCCATCAAGTTTTGTAACAACTACTCCTGTAATATCTAATGTATCATTAAACGTTTTTGCAACATTTACTGCATCTTGTCCTGTCATACCATCTACAACAAGTAAGATTTCTGTTGGATTTACACTATCTTTAACATCTTTTAATTCATTCATTAGATTTTCATCTATATGTAATCTTCCGGCAGTATCTATTAATACATAATCTGCCCCTTCTTTTTTTGCTTCAGCTAACCCATTATTAACTATTTCTAATACATTTTGACTTTCTTCTATAGTATAAAATGGAACTCCTATTTGGTTAGCTAATACCATTAATTGTTTCTTAGCAGCTGGTCTATATACGTCAGCTCCAATTAAGAATGGTTTTGCTTTTTCTTTCTTTAGAAGTTTTGAAAGTTTTCCTGAAAATGTAGTTTTCCCTGCCCCTTGTAACCCTACTAACATGATAATAGTTGGTTTTGAGCTAGCTTTATTTAATGCAGTATTTTGTCCTCCTAAGACTTCTACTAATTCATCATTTATTATTTTAATAAATTGTTGTCTTGGATTTACTCCTTTTATTACTTCTTGCCCTTGTGCTTTTTCTTTAATTCTTGCAACAAAATTTTTAACTACAGTGTAGTTAACGTCTGCTTCAAGTAGAGCAAGTCTTACTTCTCTTAATGCTTCAGTAATATTACTTTCAGTAATTTTACTTTGCCCAGATAACTTTTTAAAAGTTTCCTGTAATTTATCGCTTAAGCCTTTAAACATTAATTTACTCCCTCTTCATATTCCATGATTATTTTGTCTAGATTTTCTTCACTAAAATTATCTTTTAACCATTTTAAATTCATTATTATATTCTCTTCTCTTTCCATAATTCCAAGTGAACTTTCATACTTATCTAGCTGTTTACATCCTCTTTTAATGTTATCAAAGACAGCCTGTCTACTTACATTAAAAGCTTCTGCTATTTCTGTTAATGAATTATCCTCCTCTAAATACGCAGATAAATATTTTTTCTGTTTATCAGAAAATAGTTCCTTGTAATATATGAATAATATTGAGTATTTTATATATTCTTCTATTTCTTTCATATACATATTTTACACTATTTGCCCTATTTTTACAACTATTAAAAATGCTAGTATTATGGTATAATAGAATAAGATTATGAAAGGGAAGTGATATAGATGAAAAAAATATTATTAACTTTTGCATTACTTGCAAGTTTAACATCATATAGTGCATATATAGCAGGACCAAGAATAAAAGTTGAAGGTGGAGTTGGAATAGGTAAAGCTGACTTTGTGGTATTACCATTAAACGTAGCAGTATTGCCTGAATGGAGAACAGATATTAGACATGATATCAATGTTGCATTTGGACCAAAATTAACTGTAGTTGCAGGACCACAATTTAAATCTTCTACATTTAATGGTGCTAAAGTAAGAGCATTAATAGGTGCTGAAGCTCACGTTAACTTTAAAATTACTGATAAAATATCTGCATTTGTTGGTGCAGAAGCAGCAATAGGTGGAGGTTCTGATATTAAAGCAGATGCTACAAAAACTGCAGTATTTGATGGGTTAGGATTAATTTCTGGTGGAGTTAAAGTAAATGAAAGATACAACATAGGAGCTTATGTTGGATATGGAAAAGGAAATTTTGGAATACAAGCAGGATATACATTTTAAGTAAAAAAGTTCCTTCTCTTTTTAGTAAAGAACTTTAAATCTATTTAGGGCTTTGATCCTTTTATGTGTCCTAATTGCAGTATTAAGCTTGAAGTTTATGAACTTTTTGTTTCTTCTGCTATTGGCCGACCTATTCATAAATTCTATAACCCTAATGGCCTATTATTTAAATAGGTATTTTTGTATTACTCAAATTTACTTATTAATTTTTTTATAAACTGTGATTATTTTTTACATTAATCAATAAAATTATACACATCTTATTAGAATTCTAATTTCCTATATAATAAAAAACTGTAGATTTCTACAGTTTTATCCTAAAATTTATATAAAAGACCTAATTCTACACCATGAGTTCTATATTTTTTTTCAGTAAATTGATGTAATATATTTCCCCATAATGTTAAATTATCATTTATTTCTATTTCTTTTAGGCCCCATTTTATTTCCATTACATCTTTATTACCATCATAATAATATTTATCTTCTCCTAATTTTAATCCTACTAAATTAATTCCATAGCTCCAATTAAATTCTATAAAAGGTTTTAAATATTTATTTTTTGTATAAAATATTAAATTGGTTCCTAATTTTGATGTTAAATTGTGATTTCCTATATATTCTATTTCTTCTCCTTCTAATACTTTAATTTTCGGATTTGTTACATAACTATATGTTAATTGTAAATGATGATTTGCATGTAATCTACCTAAATTACCTATATTCATATCTCCATTAATTCCAAATTCTGTTGAAGTTCTTAATGAATGCAATCCATAATTTATAGGTGTTTCTATATTAATTCTATTTTGTAAATATGTATAATTTATCCATCCATCTACATAAAAATCTTTTTTCTTCCAAGTTCCATAAATTCCTGCACCTAAAATACCTGAAATTGATGATATTTCAGATTCCATTGATTTTGAGCTATTCACTCCAAGATTACCAAATATTCCTAATTTTTTTTCTTCATCATTTTTACTATTTTTTAATAAATCATATCCCATAATAGTTGTAGTTGTATTACTCTTAATTGGTATACTTATATCTTTCCTATTTGATAATTTATTATAGTTATTCATATTTGAAGTTTTTATCCAGAAATTATTATTTTTTTCTATTATATATTTACTATGCTCTAAAAAATTAAAATTAAAATGTTGTTGCCCTAAATACATTGAATTTATTATTAACCCAAAATCGTCTGTTGGACCAGCAAATTCCTGAATTAAATACCAATTTTTCTTATTTCCTTCCTCTTTAGAAAATAATTTATATATATAATTACTATGTTCTGGATTTAGTAATGTAAATGTATCATATTCCGATGTGTTTGTTTCTATTATTTTTACTTTTTCTTTCATTTTTTGTGCTAAAGTTGATCCTGGATTTGAAATTTCAATATTTGTATTTCCACTTGCATTTCCATTTATTATTAATTTATCAGTTAATTTTGGTGAATCTTCTACTTTTACACGTAATAATATTTTACCGTTTTCTCCACTATAATCCCCATTAATATTTAAAATCGAATAATTTATTGGATTATTTTCAAATATTATATTTCCTTTATTTATTAAATTTCCATTAATAGTTGTTTCTTTAGATACTTTTAAGTTTGAATCATTTTCATTATTTAATATAGTTGTAGATATTACTCCTCCATCTAACGTTAAATTTGAATTTTCAACTAACAATTCATTTTTAGCTTCTATATTTAAATCTTTAAACTTCCAATCTGCATCTTTTAAATGTATTTTTTCAAAACCTAAGAATTTTTCTGAATCTGATAATGTATCTTTTCCTAATAATATTAATGTTTCATTAAATCTATTCCTTGCATCAAATTTTTTCAGAAATATCTCTAACCTCATTTATACTAACAATTATTTCATTTCCTTTGTATTTACCGCCTGATATTGTTTCATCAAAATCAATATCAATTCCTCCATTTAATATACCATCTTCTAAATGTATTTCAAACGGTTTTATATCTATTACATTATTATCGATTTTTTCTTCAAATCTAATCGACCCATCTATTATATTTTCATTAACAAATCTTCCAAGATAATGTTTTATATTAATTTTACCTAATGATTTTTGATATCTACTCATTACTTCATCTTTTAAATCTTCTTTTTTTATTATTGCATCTTTAGAATAAAAAATTCTCCCTTTATTTACAAAATCTAATTCTGGTGAATCTATTTCAAAAGAAAATCTGCTATTTAAAAATTCCAAAAGACCATTTTCATTATTAATAAACTTAGTTTTTAATATTCTTTTTTTCCCATAACCATAATATGGTTGATACGTAAAATTATTTTTTGAAATTGATAAACGCCCTGTTATTTTACCACTATTTTCAAAATCAATAGATTCATTTGCGTGAAGAGATGTATTTTCTGTTATTTTACCTTCATTTTTTAATCTAATCTTTTCCTCAACAATTATACCTACTTTATCTATACTTCCATGTTTTCTATTAATTAAGTTATTCTCTTTCCCTAAAATTAATGTCCCCTTTATAATTTCTCCTGCATTATCAACAACTGAAAACTTAGATGCTTCTATATCCAATGGTTTATATATTTCCCCATACAATCTAGAACCTCTTTCCCCTTTATAATATACATATGGAGCATAAAGTGTTAAAGCATTTGCATTATTTGCTGTTCCATTTATAATCCCATTATTTGTAAAATGGATTAAATTCCTATAATCATGATTATGTCTACTTGTAAATACTTCAGCATAACTTTCTAATTTTCCATTATTTACTAATTTAATTGAATCTGGTTTTGAATTTGAAAAAATAACATAACTTCCTGCAGCATCATAATCTACATTATATACTACTGATACTTTCTCTCCATCTCCTACTGATATACTCTGAGCTTTATCATTAACAATCTCTCTATCATATACTACTTTTTTTTCAATTTCATTTATTTTCTCTAACCCCATATCTAATTTTTCATCTACAGACCCATTAGCTAATAGGTTCGCTGATAGCATAAAAAAAGATAATACTAACAATCTATTTTTTAACATTCTTCCTCCTCTTTAAAATGCTCTACATTTTATTTTACAAATTACAATAAAAGGTAAAAAAGTAATAAAATCGTATCATAAATAAAATTAAATTACTAGTCTTTTTTCAGATATTTTAAATTCCTAAATTAAAATAGTAACTGTCCAAAAGTTTAATTAAGCTAGATTTAATAGACACTCATAAACTTGATTAGATGTTAAAGCATTGAAAATTTTTCCATAAATTTAATCCTCATATTCATGCTATCGTTTCTCTTGGGGGATTAAACAAAAATTTTATCTTTAAAAAACTTAATTATTTTCATGTTAATTCTATTGCTAATCAATGGAGATATGTCGTATGTAGAGCCTTAAGTCAAGCTAATTATCCTAATGGCCTATTATTTAAATAGGTATTTTTGTATTACTCAAATTTACTTATTAATTTTATTTTCAGAATCTAAACACAATGGCTATAAAATAGATACGACTTTAGCTTATGATCAAGATTTCAACTTTAAGCCATATACTAAAGGATGGACAATTTCTATAGGATTTATGCCTGAGTGGAAACAAGAAATTAATACTACTCAAGATATAACTTTTGGTGTTAAAACTTCAGCAACTTTAGGACTTGCTGTAAAAAATTTTGGAAAAAGTGTTATAACTGAAGCCCTTTTTTGTGAAGAGGAAGAAAATGAAGAAAAAAGAAAAGAATATGAAATTAAAGAGAAAAAAATAATAGAGGAAGCAACTGCTAAAGCAAGTTCATATATTGAATATTACCCACATAGTTCTATTAATTTAACAGGTATTGTTGATTTTAATTATTTAATAAATGATAAAATGAAAGGTTATATAGGAATTGAAGCTGGAATAGGAATTAATTTTTTAAGTACTCAAGAAAGAACTCACATTCTAGAAGTATCTGCTTCTTTAAGTGAAGATAATGAAGACTCTGATGATTCTGGTTATGTTGGTCGTAGAGAAACTAAAATTCATACTGAAGTTGCTTTTGAGTTAGGACCTATAATAAAAGGTTCATTAGGTGTTAAAATAAATGATAAATATAACATAGGAATATTTGGTGGATACGGTAACAAAGGATTAGCTGGAATTGAAATGGGATATAAATTTTAAATAATTAAATACGAAATGATTCTAATTTTTTAGAGTCATTTTTTTATTGCATTTTTTAGATATTTTAAAGTATACTATAAATATAAAACTAAAAGAAAGGAGATGTATAATATATTATAAATAATAAAATATATTATACAAAAAAAATGAAGAAAAAATATTGGTTATTTTTATTTTTAATAAATACCTTTTTATTAAATGCAGCACAAAAACATGTAAGTACTCCAGAACAATTTATGGAAGCAGTTAAAAATTCAAATTCTAATGATGAAATTATTTTAGATAATGACATTAGAATTCTTACAGAAAATAGTGAAACTTCATATAAATTCAATGAATCTGTAGTTAATAGATATAGTTCATTATATTTTAATGGAAGTACAATAAATGGTAATAATCATACTTTAGAAGTTTTAGGGTGGAATTTTTCTTTAATAAATTCAACAACATTTAAAAATATAAATTTAGAATTAACTCCTGTTAATGCGACAACTCCAAGTATAGAAGCAAATGATTTAACAAAAAGTAGTATAATTTTTGCTAATGGGTATGATTTAACATTTGAAAATGTTTCTACAAATCATTCACCTTCAAATCCAGCATCTAAAAATAATAAACCAGTAATAATTATGGGGAATGCTAAAGTGTTAGAAAATATTAATCCAGATTCTGATGAATCAAATACATTAAATATAATTGGGGATAAAAAAATTGAATTTAAAACAATTATTGCAGGGTCTGAGTCTGGAGAAAAAAAAGGTAAAACAACATTAAATATATCTTCAAACACCAATATAACAAGTAATAAAGGTACTATTTTATTAAAAAATTTTGATAATACTGGAAAAATAGATATAGAATTAAATAATAAAGGTAATTCAAATATAAAAACATATGATATTAGCAATAATGATAATGGTAATGTAATAATAAATATTAATGATGCTAACTATAATGAAACTAATGGCGTTACAGAATTTAAAGGTAAAGTAGATGAATTAAATTTAAGTGGAAGTACTAAATTATTTATAGATAAATCTTTAGAAGTTGAAAATTTAAATTTAAAATCAGGAACACCTGCTCTTAAAATATTAAAATCAGATGGACTGGATGATGATTATATTATTGTACCTGCCAAAGAAGGTTCTTTATCAGCAACAACAATTAATTCTGAAAACCCAGAAGCTAAAATTGAAATTTCAGATAATAGAGTAAATAAATCTCCAGATGTAATAACAGCTAAAAATGTTACCGGAAAATTCATTTTTACAAATAATGGAAATAAAAATGCCTTTCCAAATTATACAAATGATAATAATCCTAGTAGTTCAAGTTCTACAGATACAACAACTAATAATGATTTAATAGAAGATAAAAATAGAATTAAAGAAGAACTAAAAACTAAGACTTCATTAACAAATGAACAAGTAGGTAAATTTAAAGAAAAAATAGATTCAGCTTTAAATCAAGAAGAATTAACAAGAATATCAAATGATATAAATAATTTAAATCAATTAATGCAAGAAGTATTAACTGATAAAGTTACAGTATTAGCAAATAAAGAAAATAAAAATTACAATCAAATATCTGAAAATTTAAAAACTAAATTAGAAGATTTAGTTATTAAAGTAAATGAAGCAATAACAGATACGAATATTGAAAAATTAGAAAATTTATCATCTGAAATGAAATATATAGATTCAAAGGTCAAAGAAGAAATTAAAAAAATTGAAGATAAAAAAATAGATGAAGAAGAAAAAGTTAATTTATCTCAATATACCGAAAATGCAAGAGCTTTTATATTTAATGATATTGATATTGCTAAATCTTTTGAGGAAAAATCATACTTTAATTTAGGTGTTGGAAAAGGTGTAACAAATAATTTAGGTTTAATAGCTAAAGTAAATGCAGGATTTAATATCGATGTTATAAAAGATATTAAAGTTGGTGGTTTCTTAGAATATAATAAGGATATAGCTCATCATTTTTCAATTGGAACTAACTTTAAACATAAAGATGGATTATCATTTATTAGATATAGATTAGCTATTTACAATAAAATGTTTAATCATAATATAGATATTTATGGAAAATATATGAAAGAAATTAATATTTTAAAAGACTTAACAGTAACACCTTCTATTGGACTATATTTATCATATTCTAACAAAGTAGAACTTGATAAAAAAGTTATGTTAAATCAAAGATTTATAGCTTTAGGAGATTTAGAAGCAAAATTAAATTATCATATATATGGAATTGATTTTTATATTTCTCCTTTATTAAAATTTGGATATAATGGAGCTATTCTTTTAGAGAAAGCAAATCAAAAAAATAAATTAAATATTGGAAGAGATTACTTTGTTTATGGTTTAAATGCAGGATTAAATAAATCATTTGATAATGGAGTTGTTTTGAAATTTAATTTAGGAGCAAATTCTAATGAAAAATTAGATGTTAAATTAAAATCAGATTTAGGTATAGCTTATAATTGGTAGAATAATAATTATGGATTTTTTGAGAGTATTGAAATAAGTCTGTAAATTCATTCAAATTTACTTTTATTCAAAGACTCTTATGATATTTAATTTGTAAATAACTCAATATATTATAACTGTATTTTACAGCGTGTCAATACAGAGGGTAAGGTTTTTTAGAACATGTACCTCCAAACTTTTCACATTTTTGTGTCTAGTTTATTGGTATATGTTCTTTTTTATTTATTTCAAGTTCCATATCAACATGTAATACATTTAGTATAGTATATTCTTCACTAATCTGTACAAATCCTAGTTTTTCATACATAGATTTAATATAGCTTTGAGAACTAATTTTTATCTTTTCATAACCTTTGTCTTCACAATATTTTATTGCTACTCTCATAATATCTGAACCTATACCACAACCTCTTTTTAGTGATATGACTCTACCTATTTTACAATTCTTTTCATCTATGGGTATTACTCTTAAATAAGCTATCATAATTCCATTTTCTCTATAATATATATGTGTAGATATCTTATCATAATTATCAGGATCTTCATAAACTATACCTTGTTCAACTATAAATACCCTTCCCCTAACAGCATATATTTCCCATAATTCTTCTAAATTTAAATCATTAAATTCCTTAATAACAACTTCCATATCTACGCCTCCTTTTTTTATATATTAACAAATTGAGTACATTAGTGTCAAATTTTATGGTATACTTAATATAGGAGTGAGAAAAATGATTAAAACTAATGCAATGAGAATAATAGAAAAAGAGAAAATACCATATACTATGCATACTTATCCTGTTACTGAAGACCATATTGAAGGATATGTAGTTGCATCTCATATAAATAAAGCTGTATATGAAGTATTTAAAACACTAGTAACTAAAGGTAGTCGTGACTACTTTGTATTCGTTGTTCCTATGGATGAAGTTTTAGATTTAAAAAAAGCAGCTAAATCTGTAGGAGAAAAAAGTATTGAAATGATAGCTGTAAAAGATATTAATAAAGTCACGGGATATATTAGAGGAGGATGTTCTCCTGTAGGTATGAAAAAGCTATATAAAACAGTGATACATGAAAGTGCTAAAGATTTAAAAACCTTAGTTGTAAGTGCAGGTAAAAGAGGATATCAAATAGAAATTAATCCTTTCGATCTTGCAAAAATAGTTAATGCTAATTTTGAAAATATAGTACAGAATGGGTGATATTTATGAATAATATGGATAAAGCTATAGACTGGATATTAAATGCAAAACGTCTTGTTTTCTTTGGAGGCGCTGGAGTATCAACTGCTTCTGGTATACCTGATTTTAGAAGTTCTGATGGTATTTTTAATATAAAGTATAAATATAGTCCTGAAGAAATATTATCAAGAACATTTTTTAATAGAAAACCTGAAGTTTTCTATGATTTCTATAAATCAAAAATGATATTTCCTCATATTTTACCAAATATAACTCACAAAGTATTGGTAAAACTTGAAGAAAAAGGAATATTAAGTTCTATAGTTACTCAAAATATTGATAATTTACATCAAAAAGCAGGATCTAAAAATGTAATAGAACTACATGGAAATTCATATCGAAATAAGTGTATGAAATGTAAAGAATCCTATGGTATAGAATATATTATAAATTCAGAAAGTATTCCTAAATGTCCAAATTGTGGAGGTATAATTAAGCCTGAAGTAATACTTTATGAAGAACCATTAAATCAAAATGTTATAGAAAATGCATTAGATGAAATATCTCATGCTGATGTAATAGTTGTTGCCGGTACATCACTTAAAGTATATCCTGCAGCATCTTTTCTAGGGTATTATAGAGGATCAAAGCTTATCATCATAAATGATAGTAAAACTGAAGGTGATGAATGGGCAGATATTAAGGTAGAAATGAGACTTGAAGAATTCTTTAAAAAGGTAGATGAACTATTATGATAGAAAAAATACGTGATTTAAGAAAAAAATTAAATGAAAATCCTGAAATTTCAAATAAAGAATATGTAACTCGTGAAATATTAAAAGACTTTCTTAAACAAAATTCTAATATTAACATTGTAGACATGAATACATATTTCTATGCTGAAAGAATAATAGATTCTAATTTAGAAACTATAGTTATTAGAGCTGATCATGATGCAATAACTAATTCTAAAGGTCAAGTTTATCATGGTTGTGGACATGATGGACATTCTTCTATACTTGCTGGAACTATACTTGCAACAGAAGGTATAAAATTAAATAAAAATGTAATTTTCCTATTCCAAGCTGCAGAAGAAAATGGTAGTGGAGCTAAACTTACAGACGAACTATTTAAAAAATATAAGATTGATAAAATCTATGGATTACATAACATGCCTATGTTAGAAAAAAATGTAGTTGGATACAAAAAAGGAACTATGATGTGTGCTTCTTGCGGATATACTTTTAAAATTACAGGAAAACAATCTCATGCTTCTCTTCCAGAAAATGCTAAAAATCCAGCATTTGTTATCTCTAAAGTTATTGAAATGTTAGAACCTCTATCTAAATTTAATGGTTTTAAAGCCATAACTTTTGAAAATCATGATTTTAAAGACTTAATTATGGCAACAATAATTAATGTTAAAATAGGTGAGAAAAACTTTGGAATTTCACCAGCTAATGGTGAAATATCTATGACACTAAGAAGTGCAAAAGAAGATGAATTAAACATATTATTTACTATGATATATAACAAAATTAAAGAACTTTGTGGTAGTGAATATATCTTCTCTTATGAAGAATTTGATGCATTCCCAGAAACAAATAACGATGATAAACTAACTGAAGAAACTATAAAAATATTTAAAGAAAAAGGGTTTAAAGTAATAGAAAACAAAGAACCTTTTAGAGCAAGTGAAGATTTTGGATACTATAAAAAATTTGCACCTAGTCTATTCTTTTTCTTAGGTAATGGAGATAGTGCTCCTCTTCATGATGATATGTACAAATTTAATGATGACATATTGGAAACTGGTATTGCTCTATTTAAAACAATAATAGAAAGTGAGAATAATTAATGGAATTACTTAAAGAAATGTATGAAAACACTTACGAATATCCTAAATACTGTACTAATTATGTTAAAAGAGAATTAGTAAGGCTAATAGAATTTTTTGAAAGTGGAGAAACTAGAAAAACATATATAGAAGAATATATAGAAGAAATGGTTTATGAACTAAATGACATACAAGAAATATTCTGGAATGGTGAAAGTGATATAGATGATTTCGCTAGTAAATGCATATTAAATGAAATAACTAATATTATACAAAAATATAGAGATGATATTAATATTGAACAAGTTTTAAGACACAGAAGATGGTAAAATATGATATAATAGAATTAAGAAAAATTAGAAAGGTTGGTAATTATGAAAATAAGTGAAATGATAAAATCAGAAAATATCTCTTTAGACTTACAAGGAAATACAAAAAAAGAAATTTTATCAGAATTAGCAACATTAGTAAAATCTGGTGGAATAATAAACGAAGAGGAATTTCTTAAAGATCTAATAAATAGAGAAAACGCAGGATCTACAGCACTAGAACATGGACTTGCTATACCACATGTTAGAACTAAAAATATAGAACATTTTGCTATAGCTTTAGGAATTAAAAAAGATGGTATAGACTTTGAATCAGTAGATGGTGAGAAAACAAAATTATTTGTTCTAATTGCAACTCCAGAAAAATATAACAACTGGCACTTAGAAGCTCTTGTTAAAATTTCAAAAATGTTCTATAACCCAATAAATGTTACTGTTTTAGCTAATGCTAAATCAAAAGAAGGAGTTAAAAAATTAATAGAACAATTAGAAGGGATGAATTAATGAGTAAACTAGATATATTAACTATGAATGAGTTTAAATACTTATCAAATATAAAATCAAATAAAAGCCAAGATAAATTTTTATACATCTTATCTAAACCTAATTTAGATAAAAATAACTATGATAAAGAAATATATATGTATGATGGAAATGAGCATACTTTCCTTGCTAAAGAAGAAAATTTTGACTTTTTAGAAGATAACTTAATATATTTCATTGCAAAAAGAAATGAAGAGGAGAAAAAAGAAGAAGTAAGTACTAATATCTATACTTTAAGATTAGATAAAGCTGGAGAAGCTAAAAAATTATTCTCTTTTGACTTTCCAGTAAATTCTATAGAAAAAATAACTGATGACCTATATATCCTTTCAGTTGGTTATTCTTTATACAATCCAGAATTCTACAAACTTCCTAAAGAAGAAAAAGAAAAATATTTAAAAGAAGTTAAAGATAAAAACTTTAGACAAGTTGTAGATGAAATACCTTTCTGGCATGATAATGGAACATATATAGATAAAAATCGTTCAGCTATATTTAAATATATTCCTTCAACTAATGAAATTAAACCTTTAACTAAACTTGATGGAAGTAATGCATATATAACTTCAGTTGATAGAGAAAACAAAAAAGTTTTATTCGTAGAAGAACTATTTATCAATAAATCTGGTAAATATAACATGTTAAAAGAAATAAATCTTGAAAACGATGAAATTACTACTTTAATTGAAGAAAATAAATATGGAATATCTACTGCTAAATATGCTAAAAACAACATATATTTACTAGCTAGTGATATGAAAGTTTTAGGCATAAATGAAAATAATAGAATGTTTAAAATAGATAGAAATACTAAAGAATTAACTATGTATTTAAGCGATGATATTAGTTATGGAAATGCTACTGGTAGTGATGCAAGACTTGGTGGAAATGAATACTTTAAAGTTGATTACGATACAGAAGAAATAACTTTCATTGCAACTACTGAATATATGGCAGAACTATTTAGAGTAAAAGATGGAAAATTAGAAACTTTATCAAATAAATTAGGATCAGTTGATGGATATACTATACTTAATAATGAACTATATGTTCTAGGGTATCTTGGTTCAAAATTATGTGAAATATATAGAGAAAGTGACTTAAAACAAATTACTGAATATAACGAAGAAGTAATGAAAGATAAATATGTTGCAGATCCAATAACTATAGAGTTTAACTCAAACGGTGATGACATAAAAGGATTTGTCCTTTTACCTGAAAACTTTGATGAAAACAAAAAATACCCTGCTATACTTGATATACATGGTGGTCCAAAAACTGTATATGGAACTATATACTATCATGAAATGCAAGTATGGGCTAACAGAGGATATGTAGTAATGTTTACTAACCCTCATGGTTCAAGTGGTAGAGGAGATGCATTCAGTGACATACGTGGAAAATATGGAAGTATAGATTATCAAGATTTAATGACTTTTGTTGATGTAGTATTAGAAAAATATACTAATATAGATAAAGAAAATCTTGCAGTTACAGGAGGATCTTATGGAGGATTCATGACTAACTGGATTACTAGCCATACTGATAGATTTAAAGTTGCTGCAACTCAAAGATCTATATCTAACTGGATATCTATGTATGGGGTAAGTGATATAGGATATTACTTCTCAGATGATCAAAATGCTGCAATATTACCAAATAAAGAAGGATTTGAAAAAATCTGGGATCATTCTCCATTAAAATATGTAGAAAATGTTGTTACTCCTACATTAATAATACATTCTGATGCAGATTATAGATGTCCTATAGATCAAGGATATCAATGGTTAACAGCTCTTAAAGATAGAGGAATAGATAGTAGAATGGTTGTATTTAAAGGAGAATCTCATGGACTTTCTAGAGGAGGAAAACCTAAAGCTAGAATAGAAAGATTAACTGAAATTACAGAATGGATAGAAAAATATACTAAATAAAAGAAAATCTGGATATTAATCCAGATTTTTTTTAGTTTTAACAAATATATTTAATAAGATATATACAATTAATGTCGGTATAGCCCATGAGAAATTAACATCATAGAATGGTAATTTCTCTAATAAAGCATTTAATACAGGTATCTTAAATATCATAGTATTAATAACTATTAAAGTGTTTAATATTAAAGCAAAGCACATAGTTCCTTGATATACTAACTTATCATTAGTTCTAAGCAATTCAAGGAATATTATTAATACCATAGGTGGATATGACATTAATAATACAGGTATAGAAATTTTTAATATACCATCTAAACTTAAACTTGCAAGTAATAATGAAAGTATTAAGAAAAATCTCATCCACTTTTTATACGCTATTTCAGGGAAGGCTTGATAATTAAATTCACTAGTAAAAGTAAGTATTGAAATACATACTGTTAAACATGCTACAAAGAATATTGATGTTAATATAAATATTCCAAAATTACCAAATAATAATTTTATTATCTCTCTTAATATTACCGCTCCATTAGTTGCTTCTAAATAATTTTTAGAAAGTCCCGCTCCTATTATTGCTAATATGAAGTATATTGAAAACATTAATAAACCTGCTACTGTAGATCCTACTTTACCATATTTAAGTAATTCTTGATTAGTTAAATTAGCATAATTTTTCTTAACTATATTTACCACTGTAATCCCTACTATTATACCTCCTAGAGTATCCATAGTATTGTATCCTTCAAAGAACCCTTTAAATATAGGGGCAGTTGCAAAACTTGCACTTGGTTCTAAAAAAGTAATTTCTTGTGTTAAAAAAGTATATACTGTAACTATAAATATTAATAATAATAACACTGGTGTTAAAAACTTACCTATAACACTTAATATAGAACTTTGGTTATATGAAAGATAATATACTAAACTAAAGAATAATACTATATATATTAATCTAAATATTGTTACCATTTTAAGATCTGTCACAATTTCTGAAATTATCATGTCAAATGGCATTATTGCCGCACGGGGTACTCCAACTACGGCTATGGTACAACATGAGGCTATAAACAGCAATTTTGTGAATTTAGCACCTAATTTAGAGTAAATCTTCTGCATAATATTTTCCTTAAATCCTATATACACACCTAACATAGTAGCTAGTGTACTAGTTACTCCAAATCCAAGCATAGCTGTAAATACTGAACTTCCTGCTTCCTTTCCTACAAATGGTGGGAATATTAAATTCCCTGCTCCAAAAAACATACCAAATATTAATAAACTAATATATATGTATTCTCTTTTTCTTTTCATAAATCACCTACTAAATTTTTTTTATCATTATACACTTTTTTAGAGTAAAATACAATAAAACATCCTATATATATTATTTATTTATCTATATTAAAAATATATGGAGTGAAAATTCACTCCATATATTTAACTTTCTATACTTGCTTTAAGTGTTTTTATGTCTTTTAATAATTGATTATTAGGATCTTCTGTTTCCATTAAACGTATTTTATCTATAGCTTTTACTACTGATGTATGATCTGAACCAAACATTTTACCAATTTCACCTAAAGTGATTTTTAGTATAAAGTTTAATAAGTATCTTGATGCATCTCTTGCTCTAACTATCTCAACTTTTCTACTCTTACCTAAAATTTCTTCCTTTTTAATATTGTAATAAGTTGAAACTGCATCTAATATCTTATCAGATGTAATAGCTTGCTTCTTCTTAAGTATTTTCTTATTTAATTCCTGAGTAACTAATTCTTTATTAGGTATTTCATTCATTAAGTTAACTCTTGCAACTATAGTTCTAACAAATCCTTCTAACTCTCTAATATTAGTTTCTAATTCATCAGCTATAAAATACATTACATCTTGATCCATCTTAACATTTTCTTTATCTAAAATTGTTTTGATTATCGTAATTCTTGATGTTTTATCTGGCATTTTTAATTCTACTAAAGCCCCAGATACTAGTCTTGATATTAATCTTTCTTCTACACTAATTAATTCTTCTGGATATTTATCAGATATTAATATTATTGGCTTATTAGCCATATGTAATGTATTGAAGGCATTATAGAATTCTTTTTGTGTTTTGTCATCTCCTTTACCAAAGATATTTTCAAAAAATTGTATATCATCTACTATTAACATATCTAAATCTCTATATTTATCTTTAAAAGATATAGTTGATCTTTCACTAAAACTTTTAATTAATTCATTTGAGAATTCAGTAGATGTAGTATATAGTACCTTACTTTCAGGATTTTTTTGTAACATTTCATTACCTATAGCTTGAGCTAAGTGAGTTTTACCTAATCCTGAATCTCCATATATCATTAAAGGACTATTTGATAGTTTTCCATCTAATATTGCCATCCCCAACTTGTATGCAAAAAGGTTGTTGTCTCCTACTATATAGTTATCAAAAGTAAATTTTTCATTTAAATTAGTTACAAACTTTTCTTTTTTAATAAAGTTACTTGAACTAGTAAAATCTCTAAAATTCTTTTGTAATTCTATAGTTATATCACCAAGTAAAGCTCCATATTGTTGGGTTGCTTTTTTTTCAATTTCACTTTTAATGTTATTTATCTCGTTATATGATTTGAAATCATCAATTTCTAAAACTAATACTGAATTCTTAAATTCTATAGCTCTTACACTGTCTTTAATGTAATCAGATAAAATGATTTGATTATCTTCAAGTGCTTTTTTTAAAGCTTCCCATATTTTACTTGGCTCTAACATATCTATACACCCTTTGGAACGAATCCATTCCTTTCTATTTTTTCTAATACATATTAGCACAAAAAACTCAGTATTTCAACTTTAAAAAATCTAGCAACTTTAACAGTTTTTCACATATGCACTAAGATAATCACGTACGTATTTACTAGCTTTTAAATAGTTTGGCACAAAAAAGTGCTGAATTGTGAATAACCTCTAACCCTCTATTTTACAATATCAAAATTTTTTATTCACAAGTTTATTTTCCTTAATTTTTTTCATTTTCTTTGTCTTTTATGCTTGTTTGTATGAGAAAATAAGTGGAAAGTAGCATAAAATAAAAGTTATACACTTTTTCACAAAGTTACGCACATTAAAGAAGCTTGTATTTAATAGCTCTTTGAGTTTTTTAATATAAATACTCACCTAAGGTACCAGTTAGTATTTTAAATAAAGTCACCAACTTACTCACAAAAAATAGTTAGTTCTGAATAACTAAAGAATAAGATGTGATAAAAATTTATTCACAAAACTCTCAAAATTAATCACTTAAAAAAATAGAATCAAATACGGATAAATAAAGACAATTCACAAATTCAATATACTAATAATAATAAGTAAATAAGAATATATATAAATATATATTAATATATTAAATATTTGATTTTCTAAATGAACTTTTACTTCTAGTAACTTCTCTTAAATATTTTAAATATGCTCTCTCAGCTAAATACATGTCAAATTCATCTTCCATCCTTTTATATATCATTTTTTTTAAAACTAGTTCTAATGATAAAGAATTATCTCTAGCATATTTAATCAAATTTTCCTTTTCTTTTTCACTTAATTTAACCATAATCTCCATAAAATCTCCTCCTAATACATTGTTACCTTGAAATTACTAAAAGTCAAATACAAAATGTAAAAATTTCTAAAAAATACATAGAAAAATATTAGAAAAAATGTTAAAATTAAGTAACAAATTAAAAAGAAAGAGGTATTACGTGAAATTAATAGTTGGATTAGGTAACCCAGGTAGTGAATACGAAAAAAATAGACACAATATTGGTTTTATCTTCTTAGACAAATACTTAAAATCTAACAACATTTTTAACTTAAAAGAAAGATACAAAAGCCTATATACTAAAGAAATTATTAAAGATGAAACAATTTTTTTTCAAAAACCTCAAACATATATGAATCTTAGTGGTGAAGCAATACAAGAATTAATATCTTTCTATAAAATAGATCCCAAAAAAGACTTATTAGTCATTTATGATGATATGGATTTAAAAATAGGAGAAATAAAAATAAAGAATAATGGAAGATCTGGTGGACATAATGGTATTAAATCAATAATATCTCATATTGAAGAAGAATTCATTAGACTTAAAGTTGGTATTGGTAAACCTAATAATAAGAGTGTGATTTCTCACGTTTTAGGTAATTTTACTGAAGAAGAAAGAAATATTTTAGATGATTTAGATAAACATGTATTTAAAATTATTAATGACTTTATTAGCAGTAATGATGTTGAAAAATTAATGTCTAAATATAATATAAAACAAAAAGAAAAGAAAAATAATAAATTTAAACTTAGAAAAGCAAAATATTCTGATATGGAACAAATACTTGAGATTAAAGATTTAGCTTTAGAATTCCAAAAAGAATTGGGATTAGAACAATGGTCTAATAATTATCCACTTGAATCGGATTTTAAAAATGACATAGATTTAGAAAGAGGCTATGTTTATGAAAAAGATGGGAAAATATATGCGTATGCTTCATTAAACTATGGTATAGATCCAATGTATGTCAAAACTTATGATGGATATATTAATAATGAAATTAATTATTCATCTATACATAGAGTAATTGTAGATAAAAAGGAAATGAAACAAGGTATAGGAAAAGAATTTTTAGAAAAATTAATCAGAATATCTATTAAAGATTCAAGATTTATAGTAAGAATAGATACACATAAAGACAATATAGCAATGATGAAATTGATTAACAAATTAAATTTTAAATATATAGCAAGAGTTCACGCAAGTGACGAGACTGATAGAGATGTATTCGAATATACTTTAGGAGGTAATTAATGACGGAAGTAATAAATTACAGAGAAATGTTATTTTCTTTTTTAGGAGGATTAGGACTATTCCTTTTCTGTATTAAATATATGGGAGAAGGATTACAATTAATGGCTGGAGAAAAGTTAAGATATATTTTAGATAAATATACTACTTCACCATTTTTAGGAGTTTTAGTAGGAATCTTTGTTACAGCACTTATACAATCAAGTTCTGGAACATCAGTAATAACTATAGGACTTGTTGGAGCTGGACTTCTTACTCTTAGACAAGCTATAGGAATAATAATGGGAGCAAATATTGGAACAACATTAACAACAGTAATTATAGGTTTTAATATTACTCACTATGCTATGCCTATCTTATTCATAGGAGTAGCTTTACTAACATTTACTAATAGAAAAAGTATAAATAACGTAGGTAGAATATTATTTGGATTTGGTGGAATATTCTTTGCATTAACATTAATGTCTAAAGCAATGTATCCATTAAGAACTTTACCTGAATTTAGAGAATTAACAATAAGTTTAAGTAATAATTCACTATTAGGTGTATTTATAGGAACAGGTATAACTATGCTAGTTCAAGCATCATCTGCAACAATAAGTATACTACAAAATATTTACCAAGATAATTTAATTACATTAAGAGCCGCATTACCAGTACTATTTGGAGATAATATAGGAACAACAATCACAGCTATTATAGCTGTAATAGGAGCAAGTTCTGCTGCAAAAAGAATTGCTCTTTCACACGTATTATTCAATGTAATAGGTACAGCAATATTTATGGTATTTTTAACACCATTTACATTATTAATAGAAAAAATGAGTTCATTCTTACACTTAACACCAAAATTAACTATAGCTTTTGCACATGGAACATTTAATATTTTAAATACAATAATATTATTCCCTTTCATAGGAACTTTAGCATTTATAGTTACTAAAATAATTAAAGAAGATAAAGAAGAAGGAGAATACACTGTTAAATACTTAGATAGAGCACTTATACAAACACCATCTATAGCTTTAGGACAAGTTAGACAAGAGATGATACTAATGACAGAAGTTGCTTTAGAAAATCTTAAAAAATCAGTTGAATTCTTCCATACTCATGATGAAAAACTTGCAGAAGAAATCAAAAAAAGAGAAGATGGAATTAATATATTAGATAGAGAAATTACTAAATATTTAGCAGACCTTTCTAGAGAAAATTTAAGTATTAAAGAAGGGGAAGAATTAGGAATATATCTAGATATGTGTAGAGACGTTGAAAGAATAGGAGATCACGCTGCTGGTATATTAACTGATGTTGAATATGAAATTAGAAAAAATCTAAAATTCTCTGAATATGCACATAATGAAATAAATAATATATTACAAATATCAGTAGAAATGATAGAGTGTTCATTAGATGCTATTAAAAATGGAGATAAAGAAAAAGTATTTGATGCACTAGATTTACATAATAAAGTTTATGTTTATGAGAAAAAAGTAAGAAAAAATCATATCAAGAGATTAAATGCAGGAGAATGTGAAATTCATGCTGGACTTTCATATATAGATTTAATTTCTCACTTTACAAGAGTATGTGATCATGCAAGAAACTTAGTAGAAAAAATATAGAAAGAGGATAGAAAATGAAATACAATGTAGGATTAGAAAATGTAAAAAATGGATTAGAAGCAGTACTAGTTTATGAAAATGAAAAAGTAGAAAATGCTGTTTTTAACAAAATGAATGAATTAGGACTTTTCTCAGGAAAAGAAGGAGAAGTTGTAATTTATAGAGACTTAGAAGATAAAGAAAAAGTTGCATTAGTAGGACTTGGAAAAAAAGAAAATATCTCTATAGAAAAAGTAAGAAGAATTTTTTATAAATTAGCAAAAGAAATGCAAGCTAAAAAAGAAGAAGAAATAAAGGTATATATTCCAAAATTAAATGATTTATGTACTAGAAGAACTTATGCTGCAGCTTTAGAAGGAATGACTCATGCAGAATATGTATTTGATAGATATAAATCAGAAAAAGTAAATAATAAAGAAATTACAGTAAACTTCTTTATAGATCCTGAAAAACAAGAAAGAGTAAGTGCATATATAGCTAAAATGGCTAATACTATGGAAGGTGTATTCTTTACTAGAGATTTAGTAAATATGCCATCTCAAGACCTATATCCTGAAACTTTAGCTAAATTTGCTAAAGAAAAATTAGAAACAGTAGGAGTTAAAGTTACTGTACTTGAAGAAGAAGAAATAGAAAAAATAGGAATGAAAGCATTCTTATCAGTTGCTAGAGGATCTGCAAATAGACCTAGATTTATAGTAATGGAATACTTAAATGATAGTGATAGTTCAGAAAAATTAGCTTTAGTTGGTAAAGGTGTTACATATGATACAGGAGGATACTCTATCAAACCAAGCGAAGGTATGAAAACTATGTTCTGTGACATGGGTGGAGCAGGAACTGTAATAGGAACTATGTATGCTTTAGCTAAAAACAACATTAAAACTAATGTTTATGGAGTTGTAGCAGCTTGTGAAAACTCTATAAGCGGAAATGCATATAAACCAGGAGATGTAATAGGATCTCTTGCTGGAAAATCAATAGAAGTAGATAACACAGATGCAGAAGGAAGATTAACTCTTGCTGATGCAGTTTACTACTCTTCAACTGTATTAAAAGTAGATAAAATAATAGATCTTGCTACACTTACTGGAGCATGTCTTGTAGCATTAAATGAATTCTATACAGGAAGTGTTACTAATAATCAAGAACTATTTAATGAAGTATTAGAAGCATCTAAAAAAGCTGGAGAACCAATATGGCAATTACCAACTTCAGATGAATTTAGAGCATTAAATAATTCAAGAGTTGCAGATATTAAAAACTCTGGTGGAAGATTAGGTGGAACTATCTCTGCAGGGTTATTCATAGAAGCATTCGTAAATAAAACTCCTTGGGTACATTTAGATATAGCAGGAACTGCATATCTTTCTAAAGCATACGGGTATTTACCATTAGGAGCAACAGGAGTTCATGTTAAAACTTTAGTTGAAATGTTAGATAAACCTTGTGGTTGTCAATTAAGATAATATATAGGGTCTCAAAAGAGACCCTTTTATACAAATAAATATAAAATAAGGAGATGAGCATGAACAAAACGATTATTACTGTTGTAGGACTTGATAAAATAGGGATTATTGCTAAAATTTGTAATGTTTTAGCAGAAGTAGATGTTAATATTTTAGATATATCTCAATCTATACTTGATGGATATTTTAATATGATAATGATAGTTGATGTAACTAAAGCTAGCGTAACACATAGCAAATTACAAGAAAGGCTAGATGTAATAGGAAAAGAATTAGGTATACAAATTAATGCTCAAAAAGAAGAAATTTTCCAATCTATGCATAGGGTGTAATTATGAATATATTTGAGATTAATGAAACTAATAAGATGATACAAAAAGAAAATCTAGATGTAAGAACTATTACATTAGGTATTAGTTTACTAGATTGTGTAAGTGATGATTTAGATGTATTTTGTGAAAAAATAAGTAACAAAATATATGGACTTGCAAAAGATTTAGTTAAAACAGGGGAAGATATAAGTAAAGAATTTGGTATACCTATAGTAAATAAAAGAGTATCTATTACTCCAATATCTTTAGTTGCTGCAGGATGTACTAAAACTATAGATGACTATGTTAAAATAGCAAAAACTTTAGATGCAGTTGCAGAAAAAATAGGAATAGACTTCTTAGGAGGATATTCAGCACTAGTATCTAAAGGTATGACACCTAATGAAGAACTATTTATTAGATCTATACCAAAAGCTTTAAAAGAAACAAGATTTGTATGTTCATCTATTAATTTAGGAAGTTCAAAAATAGGATTAAATATGGATGCAGTTAAACTTGTTGGAGAAATAATTAAAGAAACTGCAGAAATTACACCAAATTCTTTTGGTTGTGCTAAATTTGTAGTATTTTGTAATGCTCCAGATGATAATCCATTTATGGCAGGAGCCTTCCACGGAGTTAGTGAAATGGACGCTACAGTACATGTGGGAGTAAGTGGTCCAGGGGTAGTTGCAAGTGCTGTAAAAGAAGCTAAAGGTGAGAGTTTTGATGAACTTTGCGAAATAATTAAGAAAATATCATTTAAAATTACAAGAGTAGGTCAACTTGTTGCAAATGAAGCATCTCGTAGATTAAATATACCTTTTGGTATTATAGATCTATCACTTGCACCAACTCCAGCTATAGGAGATTCTATAGGAGAAGTATTAGAATTTATGGGTCTTGAAAGAGTAGGAGCACCAGGAACAACTTGTGCTTTAGCGCTTTTAAATGATTCTATTAAAAAAGGTGGAGTAATGGCAAGTTCTCATGTTGGAGGATTAAGTGGAGCATTTATTCCAGTAAGTGAAGATGCCAATATGATAGATGCAGCTAAAATGGGTGCATTAAGTCTAGAAAAATTAGAAGCTATGACTTGCGTATGTTCAGTAGGACTAGATATGGTTGCAGTACCAGGATCTACAACTGCTGCTACACTTTCAGGTATAATAGCAGATGAAATGGCTATAGGTATGATAAATCAAAAAACTACTGCAGTTAGAATAATACCTGTAACAAATATGGAAGAAGGAGATATGGTAGAATTTGGTGGATTATTAGGAAGAGCACCAATAATGAGAGTAAATCCATATAACTGTGAAGAATTCATAAATAGAGGCGGAAGAATACCAGCCCCTATACATAGTTTCAAAAACTAAAAAAAATAGGAGTTTAATACTCCTATTTTTTAAATATTACTGTAAATTTAGTAGCTACATTAGGATTACTTTCTACAGAAATTTCCCCATTATGTAATTTAACTATTTCTTGTACTAAAGATAATCCAAGTCCTGATCCTTGATTTTTACTTTTGTTTCTAGATTCATTTATTTGATAGAATCTATTAAATATATTAACAAGATTTTTTTCTTCTATTCCTTCACCATTATCATTAACTTCAAAATATACTTTACCATTTTTAGATGTAAGACTTACACCTATAGTGTTTCTAGTAAACTTAAGAGCGTTACTTATTAAGTTATCTATCATTCTCTCAAGCATAATCTTATCTCCACTTATTATAATATTCTTTTGTATATTTTTAGAAAGTTTAATTCCTTTATCCTCAAAGATTATCAAGTTATCTGCTAACATATTATCAATTAAATAAGATAAATTAATATCCATTAATTCTAAAGTAGTAGTATTTTCTATCTTAGATAACATCATAATTTGAGTAATAAGCTCTGACATTTTTTTAGATTGTCTCTTTATTACTTCAAAAGATTCTTTAGCTTCTTCAATATTATCAGCATGTTCTAGAGAATAAGAGCTTTCTGCAAGTATAACACTTATGGGAGTTTTTAATTCATGAGAAACATTTGAGTTAAATTGTTTTTCTCTTAAATATGAACTTTCAAGTGATTCTAACATGGTGTTAAATGTATCAGCCATTTTATGTATTTCATCACTTCCCTCTTCAAGTTCTATACGTTTAGAAAAATCCTGACTTTCGGTAATATCTAAAGCTGTATCTGAAATTACTTTAACAGGCATAAACCCTCTTTTTAGTATTTTATTTCCACCTAATATTACTAAAGATAAAAATATAGGGGCAAAAACTAATATTATTGATAACATTCTATCTCTATCTTTTGCTAAGTGATTTATAGGGTAAACTCCTCTTATCCAATAATTACTATTTTTTATCTTACTATCGTAATAATAAAATTGATAATCTTTCTTTTCGTATACTCTAACTTTATCTTCTTCTAACTTTAACTTAAGATTAAATCCTAATGGATATTTACCTGCAAGTATTTCTCCCGAATGATCATAGTTGATATAGAAAATACCTGAATCAAAACTTTCAAATTTTTCAGGAGATTTTGCAACTTCATTAACAGCATTCTTTAATTGTCTTTGAGAAACACTCATACCTAATGTTGATGAAAGTATTAAGGCTAGAGTAACACTTGAAACCATAAGTAAAAGTATAAAAGTACTATACCAAAGATTAACTTTTAAAGTGATAGGAAGATTTCTAAATTTAGTTTTCATCTTCTTTAACCACATATCCTAATCCCTTCTTAGTATAAATAATTTGTTTTGAACCTTCTAAATCTATTTTTTTTCTAATATTTTTTATTAATACATCTATAACATTAGAACTACCTTCATAATAAAAATCCCAAACATGATTTTTTATTTGATCTCTACTTACTATTCTATCCTTACTTTGCATTAAATACTCAAGTACTTCATATTCTTTACCAGTAAGATCAATATTAATACCATTTCTAGTAACAGTTTTTTTAGTTGTATCTAAAATTAAGTCATGTATTTTTAACTCTGATGATACATTATCGTATTTTCTTCTAATTATTGCTCTAACTCTTGCATTTAATTCTTCAAAGTCAAAAGGCTTGGCTAAATAATCATCAGCACCTAAATCTAGACCTTTAACTTTATCATCTATACTTACTCTTGCTGTAAGCATTAACACAGGAGTCTTATTATTCTTACTTCTCATTCTTTCAAGCACTTCAAATCCATTTAATTTAGGTAACATAACATCTAATATTACTAAATCATATGTAGCTTCACTTAAATGAAATAAGGCCTCTTCACCATCAAAAACAGAATCAACAGTATATCCATTTTTCTTTAAATATTTATTTACTATATTATTTAAATCTATTTCATCTTCAACTAAAAGTATCTTCATATATCATCCTTTCAAATCTTTTCTTAATTTTAACATAAATACAAAAAAAAGATAAGATTAACTTATCTTTTTCTAACATTATATATATTTCTCCAAACTCCTTTTCTCAATTCCCCGACCTAACCAATTTAAATTTCAAAATATATACAAGTTTACAAAAATGAATGAACAAATATTTAGAAGTGTGTGTGTAAAACTTGTATATGTATAAGCTACCACCCTTATTTTTTGAAATCTACTAACTCTCCTTTTTAAAACCTAAGTCTTATCATACTCTTATTATATACACCTAAAATGAATAAAAAATGAACGAACTAATCTTTTTCAATTTCTAATATTTCTCCTGTGTGTGCGTCTATAACAAATGAAATTTCAACGTTTCCGTCTATTACTTCTATATCATAAACTTTTCTACCATATTCTTTGTCTAATGAAATTTCAGTGTATTTAGGATTTTTTGTATGTTTTGCAACAATTTTTTTAATCTCATTTACACTTAAAATATCAGCTTCAGAATCTAATACTTTTTTTTCATAATCCACTTTAGTTGAAAGTACTTTACCTGTAATAGCATCAATTTTGTATTCTCTCTTAGTATTACCATCTATAATTTCAACATCCCAAACTGGATTATTTTTAACATAATCAAGTTCAATAGAGCTTAATGATCCTTTTCTACTGTATGAAATAGCTTTATTTATAGCTTCATCTTTAGAAAATTCGACTTCTTTTTTTACATTACTAAAACTAATTAAACTAAATATTGTACAGAAAATTAATATACCTTTTTTCACGTCTGCCTCCTTAACTATTTCATTCTTGATAAAACAAGTATACAATTTTAAAATGAACAGAAAATGAATAGAAAGAAAATTATTTAAAATTCATTATTTTAGCTATTAATATAGGGTATAGAAAAATATATATAATAACTAAAAGTTAAAAAAGTAAAAAAATACTTGAATTACATGACATTTTATGTTAAAATTTATTTACCCTGCTTTGTGGAAAATCCACTAGGGCAAAATCCAAAGGGAAGGAGAGAAAAAGAAATGACAAATTACGAAATTATGTTTATTCTTTCAACTCAATTAACAGAAGAAGAAAAAAAAGCGAATGTTGAGAAAGTAGAAGCTGTATTAACACACGCTGGAGCAACTGAAGTTAAGACTGAGATTATGGGAGATAGAAAATTAGCTTATCCAATCAAGAAAAAAGAAAATGGATACTATGTATTAACTAAGTTTGCTATGGAAGGAACTCAATTAACTGAAGTAGAAAACAAATTAAACATATCTGAGTTCTTAATGAAATACATGATAGTAAAATTATAAGGTTAAAATAAAATTATTAGGGGGAATATTATGAATTACGTATCATTATTAGGAAGACTTACAAGAGACCCAGAAGTTCAATACACAGGAACAGGTAAAGCATATTTAAGATTTTCTGTTGCAGTTCAAAGAGAAGGTAATAGAGATGAAGTTGACTTTATTAACTGTGTTGCTTGGGAAAAAAGAGCAGAAACTATAGGGCAGTATTTTAAAAAAGGAAGTAGAATACTAGTTACAGGAAGATTATCAGTAAGTAGCTATGAAACAAAAGAAGGAGAAAAAAGAACATCAACAGATGTTGTTATCAATAGCTTTGAATTCATAGATTCTAAATCAGATTCTAACGGAGGCAGCAGAGAATTTACACCAAGTAGATCAGTAGAAGCTCCAAGAGAAGAAATTCTTGTTGACGAAGAAGACGACTTCCCATTCTAAGAAATAGGAGGAAGACATGAAACCAGTTGCTGAATTCAAAAAAAGAAAAAGAAGACCAAAAGTTAAATTCAAAATTGAAGATATAGATTATAAAAACGTGGATTTATTAAAAAACTTTATGAACGATAAAGGTAAAATATCTCCATCAAGAGTAACAGGGTTAGATGCTAAAATTCAAAGAAAAATTGCAAGAGCAATTAAAAGAGCAAGACAAATAGCATTATTACCATACACAAAAATTGAAAAATAAGAAAATTAGTTAAAGGGGCTGTTCTGAAATAGCTCAAAAAATAATGGAGAATTCTAGAATTTTTTAGAATTCTCCAATTTTTTTTTGAAATAATACATTTTCTTATTAAAATTCATATTTTTATACAACACTAAATTGAGGGTTATACCTTCATATCAAAAAAGTTAAATTTGGGATTACGCAATAACTTCTTTAAGTTTATATAAATTTATATTTTCTCTATTTTTTCTAATATCATTTATATATTTTCTTAAATTAAACCCTAAAGCATACATTGCAAATTCTAGCTTAGTTCTTTCTAAACCTTTTTTTCTAAATCTATCATAAT